>JABFVP010000017.1 GCA_013362725.1 Cupriavidus sp. | reverse complement strand
CGGTAGGGGTCGGTGCGATGGGTCGCTCCCACCGTGATCACGGCGCGCGCATTGCCGGGATCGGTGATGGTCTGGCCGCGGAAGCCGGCGCCCATGTGTTCGGCGGCGAAGGCCTCGTCGTAGCCATAGTTGCCGGCTGCCGCCACCACGATCACGCCGCTGGCCACCAGGCGGTCGCACTCGACGCATACCGGGGTGCTGCCGCAGGCGTAGCTGCGCACGTCGTGGCGCAGCGCCACGCTCAGGTTGATGCCATGCACCGACTGCCGGTCGCGGCTCTGGTTGAGCCAGCGCACGTACTGCAGCGCGCCCAGGATGCCGAACTCGTCGCCCCTGCCCTGCGCGTCGAAAATGCGCAGGTCGAGCAGTTCGATGCGCGGGCAGATGCCGCTGACCTCGCCGGCTTCCGCCAGTTCGGGCGGCAGCGGCATCGGGTCCGGCCGCGCCAGGTAGGCCGACGCCGGCCAGCCGGCGCCGATGATGCCGGCCACATGCGTGCCGTGGCTGCCGCCGGGCGCCACGTACTGCGCCGGATCGTCGTGGCTGATTTCGAGCAGCGGCTCGATCACAGACCAGTCGATGATGCGGCCATGCGCCAGGTCCTCGGCAATCGCGGCGATGCGCTGCCTGAGTTCCGCTTCGCCGGGCCCGCGCCTGCCCTTGGGCATGGGCGGCAGGCGGCCGCTGGTGATCGCCGACAGGCGCGTGAAATCCAGCGTCCGGACCACGCGCGACAGGCGCGGCGCGATCAGCCCGTCGCGCACCGGCAGTGGCCCGTCCAGCTTGAGCGGATCGAAGAAGGCCGGATGGCGCGCGTCGATGCCGGAATCGATCACCGCCCAGCGCACCCCCTGCCCGCCGGTATCGAACACGCGCATGGCCGCATCGGCCTTGACGGTCTTGCGCGAGGCGAACACCGCGTGCTCGGCCGGCCGGTTGACCGAGATGCGCCATAGCGGCGAAATGGCGGCGGCAGCGGCGACGTCTCCGGCGGCCAGGCCGGCCGTCGGCGTGGCTGGCCCCGCCACATGGTCCTCGCGCAGGCAGTCCCACAGCGTCTCGAGCACCTTGCGGCTTTCCTGCGTGACGCGCCGCGTCAGGCCGCCGGGCGGGAAGCTATCGTCGTGCAGACCCAGCAGCGTCAGCGCGACGTACTGCGCGGCGACATTGACCAGCCGCCCCAGCGCCTGCCCGGCCGGCGCGGCGAGGCCGCCGAAGCGGGTACGCGCCGCGGTGTAGCCGATGTCCTTGAAGCGCGCCAGCGCCGCCTCGCTGCCGACATGGGCCAGCACCGACTCGCCCAGCCAGCGCACCAGCGCATCGCCGGTCAGGCTCAGCGCCAGCGCGCTGCGCGCGGCGGGCGTCCACCTGATGCCGGCCATCGGCACGCGCACCTCGCGCTGCCACCAGGCGGTGAGCGGCAGCAAGCGCAGCATGTCGAAGAAATCGATCTGCGCCAGCAGGTGGGATTCATTGGCGGCAAGGAAGCGCGGCCCGGCGGGGTCCGCTGCCGCCCCGGCCAACGCCGGCAGGCGCCGCAGCTCCGCGGCGCGCAGCGCGGCAATGCCGGCGCCGTGGTGGGGGGTCAGCAGCAGGCCGCGCGGCACCTCGAACGATTCGCCGGACGCATACAGCAGCCAGACTTCGGAGCTGACCGGCAGGTCGCTGGTGAAGCGGTCGGGCTCGGCCTCGCAGCCGGCGAAGATCAGCAGATACGCGGCCCGCTGCTCGGACGGGCTCATGCGGTTCAGGCTCATGCGGGTCCCCCTGCGGTTGTCGCATTGTCCTCCGAGGCTTGCGGGCACTGCCCGGCATACCGTGACGGGCGGCGGATCGCCGCAACGCCGATCAGCGCTTCAGCGGCTTCTGCCGGTCCTCGTCGCCGGCATCCACCGGCGCATCGCCCAGCCCCGCCATATTGGGGCGGTATGGCGGCAGCTTGTCGACCGTGGTGTTGATCGCGCGCGCGTACAGCGGCAGCACCTCGGGCATGTGCTTTTCCAGGTCGGCGATGCGGCTGCGCCCGGACGGATGGGTCGACAGGAACTCGGCGCCGGACTGCGAGACCTTGCCCATCTTCTGCCACAGCGACACCGCCGCGCGCGGATCGTAGCCGGCGCGCGCGGCTACATCCATGCCGATCAGGTCGGCCTCGGACTCGTCCGAGCGGGAAAAGCGCAGCGTCAGCAGGTGCGCGCCGGTGCCCAGCGCCATATTGCCGAGATTGCCGAAGCCGAACAGCTGCGAGATCACGTTGGCGCCCAGGTTGGTGATCTCGGACTTGGCGGCGCGCTCGCGCGCATGCTCCTGCAGCGCGTGGGCGATCTCGTGCCCCATCACCATGGCGACTTCGTCGTCGGTCAGCTTGAGCTGGTCAAGCAGCCCGGTATAGACCGCGATCTTGCCGCCCGGCATGCAGAAGGCATTGACCTGCTTCGAGCCGATCAGGTTGATCTCCCACTGCCATTGCCGCGCGCGCTCGTTCCACCGTGCGGTCTGCGGCAGCAGCCGCTTGCCGATGGCGCGCAGGCGCACCAGCTGCGGGTGGTTGTCCGGCGCCAGCGCGCGCTTGGCGATGGCCTCCTGCTTGAGCTGCTCGTACTCCTGCGCCGCCTGCTGCTCGATCACCTCGGCCGGCACGATGTTGCGCACCGCCGAGCCGCCCGGGTTCAGCCGGATGCCGCCGGCACCGCCGTCCTGCGGCTGCGCCGGCGCCGGCTGGCTCCAGCCGAGCGGCAGCACGGCCGCGGCCAGCGCCAGCGCACGGGCCAGCCGCAGTCGATGGGGACGCTGAACACCTTGCAGGCGGCGACGCATGGGGCGATTCCTCGGGCGCAATCGGAGAGTGGGCAAACAGGTGGTGCAATAATACACGGCGCCCGCGCAGCCGCGCGGGCGGCACACGGCCGCCTCATCCATGAATTTCCAGACCTATCTCGATATCTTCCGCAACCGCCGCATCGGCGCCATGCTGATGCTGGGCTTCGCCTCCGGCCTGCCGCTGGCGCTGACCTCCGGCACCCTGCAGGCGTGGATGACGGTCGAAGGGCTGGACATCAAGACCATCGGCTTTTTCTCGCTGGTGGGCCAGGCCTATATCTTCAAGTTCCTGTGGGCGCCGCTGATGGACCGCTACACACCGCCGCTGATGGGGCGCCGGCGCGGCTGGCTGCTGCTGACCCAGGTCGGGCTGGTGCTGGGCATCGCCGGCATGGCGTTCTGCCCGCCGCAGCAGGGGCTGTGGATGCTGGCGGCGCTGGCCACGCTGGTGGCGTTCCTGTCGGCCTCGCAGGACATCGTCTTCGACGCCTACAGCACCGACGTGCTGCGCCCGGCCGAGCGCGGCGCCGGCGCGGCGGTCAAGGTGCTGGGCTACCGGCTGGCGATGCTGGTCTCGGGCGGCCTGGCGCTGTGGCTGGCGGACCGCGTACTGGGCTGGCAGCAGACCTACCTGCTGATGGCGGCGCTGATGGGGGTGGGCATCCTGACGCTGCTGTGGGCGCCGGAGCCCGACGTGCCCGCGCGCGCGCCGCGCTCGCTGGAAGAGGCGGTGGTGGGCCCGCTGCGCGATTTCTTCGCGCGTCCGGGGGCGTGGTGGCTGCTGCTGCTGATCGTGCTGTACAAGCTCGGCGACGCCTTTGCCGGCAGCCTGTCGACCACCTTCCTGATCCGCGGCGTCGGTTTCTCGGCGGGCGAGGTCGGCATCGTCAACAAGACCCTCGGGCTGGCTGCGACCATCGTCGGCGCGCTGTTCGGCGGCACGCTGATGGTACGGCTGGGCCTGTACCGCTCGCTGATGCTGTTCGGCGTGCTGCAGGCGGTGTCGAACCTGGGCTACTGGATCCTGGCGGTGACCCCGCCGCACCTGTGGACCATGGGCGCGACCATCGCGGTCGAGAACCTGTGCGGCGGCATGGGCACGGCGGCCTTCGTCGCGCTGCTGATGACGCTGTGCAACCGCTCGTTCTCGGCCACGCAGTACGCGCTGCTGTCGGCGCTGGCGTCGGTTGGCCGGGTCTACGTGGGTCCCACCTCCGGCTACATGGTCGAGGCCTGGGGCTGGGCGCCGTTCTATCTCGGCACCGTGCTGGTGGCGCTGCCCGGCGTGATGCTGCTTTGGGCGATGCGCCACACCGTGCACCGCTACGAGGCCCAGGCACGCGAAGCGGTGGCCTGAGCGGCCCGCCTTATTCCTTGTAGTAGACGATCTGGTGCGAGCTGGCGATCAACTCGCCCGCGGCGCTCCACAGCTGCGCGCGCTGGTCGAAGAAGCCCTGCCGGAACACCTGTGCCTGCGCGCTGGCCAGCACATGGCTGTCGCCCAGCGCCGCCAGCGTGGCCGCATCGGCATGGAAATACGTGGTCATCGATACCGTACCGGCCGGCACGAAGCCAGCGCGCTTGAGGAAGATGCGCGGGTAGAAGCTGTCGGCCCACGCCGCCACCGCGGCGAAGTCTGGCGTGCGCGCCGGCGCGTCGCGCAGCCAGAACTGGGTCAGGCTGTCCGGATGCTCGGTGCCGGCCTCGGCGGTCGGCTTGGCGCCGCGCACCGGCCGCATGTCATAGGCCTTGAGCCAGCGCACCGGTGCAAACCCGCCCATTCCCGGCAGCGTGTCGGCTGCCGGCACCTCCGGCATCACCGCTTCGCCGCAGGCCCAGGTATCGCGCCGCACCGCGAACATCGCGGTGGCGGTGGTGGCAACGGCATCGCCCTGGCGCAGTTCCAGGGTCCAGTGCTGGGTCGAGCGGTTGGTGCGGACCGGACGCGCCTCGATTTCGAACGGTCCCTCGGCAATGGGGCCGGCAAAGTTGACGGTCAGCGACACCGGCTCGCCCAGGCGCTGCGGATGGTTCATGGCCGCCTGCAGCAGCGTGGCGGCCGTGATGCCGCCGAACGGGCCGATCATGTTCCAGTACGCCGGCGTGGTGCGGCCCTGGAAGCGGTGTTCGCCGGCCGGCACCAGCGCCAGCGCGTCGTCAAAGGGATGGAGCTGGCTGGAAGCAGCGGCGGCTTGGATCTGGGGCGCAGAGGACATGGAGAAACAGGCTGGGCTCGTTGGAATAGAACGATCGTTCGCTAGCTGCCTACACTAACCGTAGTCAGCATTCCGGTCAAGCGCTTCTGTCCGCCCCGCCGCGCCCGACCACGCCCCCGCTTCATCCCTGCGCCCGCCGCCGCAACGGCAGCGCCCAGCCAAGCTGGTTGGCAACCACGCCCAGCAGCACCAGCGCCATGCCGGCCACCTGCAGCGGCCCCAGCACCACGCCGAACACCATCACGTCGATGACAATCGCCACCAGCGGGTAGATGAATGACAGCGTGGCGATCGACACCACCGACAGCCGCTGGAAGGCGCCATACAGCAGCGTGTACATCACGCCGGTATGCACCAGCCCCAGCGCCAGCAGCGCGGCCCAGGTGACAGCGCCATAGCTGCCCGCCGCCGGATGCGCCAGCGGTGCCAGCATCAGCACGCCCAGCACCATCTGCAGCCCGGCGATCTGTCCCGGCGGGATCGCCTGCAGCCGCCGCGTGGCCACGGCGTACAGCAGTGCCGCCAGCAGGCCCAGGCCGATGCCGGCCAGCATCGACGCGCCGCCGGCGCCGTGCTCCAGCCCGGTGATCAGCATGACGCCGGCAAAGGCCAGCACCAGCCATGGCAGCCGCGCGAAGGGGAACGGCTCGCGCTGCAGCACCGACGTCAGCAGCAGCAGGAAGAACGGCTGGGTGTGGTAGACCACCGTGGCGATGGCAATGCCGCTGTAGGCGTACGCCGAGAACAGCGCCAGCCAGTTGAGCACCAGCGTGACGCCGCCCAGCGCCAGCCAGCCGGCCTGGGCCCGGGTCATGCGCACCCAGCCGCGCTGCAGGGTCAGCACGCCCAGCAGTGCGGCGCCGCCGAGCAGGCAGCGGAAGAACACCACATCCAGCGGCGGCTGGCCGCTGGTCACCACGAACCAGCCGATGGTGCCCGACAGCACCATGGCGGCGGCCATGCGCCAGGTGCCACCCGGCTGGGATTGTTGCGAAGGCATGAGGAACTCCGGTTTAGCCAATGCCCGCATTGTTCCACTCGTCACGCAAGTCAACAATGTGGCCGCAACTCAATTAGTATTTGACGTCAGGTCAAAGAAAGAGGATACGGCATGCTGGATGCACCACTCAATGCGATGGCGGTGTTTGCGCGCGTGGTCGAGTGCGGCAGCTTCTCGGCCGCCGCGCAAGACCTCGGCATGACGCCGTCGGCGGTCAGCCGCCATGTCTCCCGGCTCGAGGCCCGGCTCGGCGCGAGCCTGCTGCAGCGGACCACGCGCGCGTTCGCGCTGACCGAGCTGGGCCAGTCGGTCTACGCTTCCTGTGCGCGCATGACAGCCGCCGCGCGCGAGGTCACCGCGCTCGCCGGCGAACACGGCGGCGCGCCGCATGGCGTGCTCCGCGTGAGCGCGCCGGTATCGTTCGGGCAAGCCTGGCTGGCGCCGCGGCTGCCGCCGTTGCTGGCGAAATATCCGGGACTGGACCTGCAGCTGACGCTGGCCGACCGCATGGTCGACCTGGTCGAAGAGGGCCTCGACGTGGCCGTGCGCATCGCGCGCGAACTGGCCCCCGGTCTGGCCGCGCGGCCGCTGCGCGAGGTGCGCTACCGGCTGGTGGCCTCGCCCGGCTACCTGGAGCGCCATGGCGCGCCGGCAACGCCGGCCGACCTGCCGGCGGCGCGCTGCCTGTACCTGGGCTATGGCAATTTCGGCGAGCGCTGGACGCTGCGCCACCAGGCCGGCGGCGACAAGGTCGAGGTCCGCATCCCGCCGCGGCTGACGCTGAACAACAGCCTGGCGATCATGAGCATGGTCGAGCGCGATGCCGGCATCGGGCTGGTGCCGGATTTCTCGCTGGGCGATGGGCTGGAACGGGGGCGCATCGTCACCGTGCTGGGGGACTGGGACATCCTCGAACCCTACATCGGCACGGCGTACGCGGTGTACACGCCGACGCGGCACGTACCGCCCAAGGTGCGGGCCTTTGTCGACCACCTGGCTGCCAGCGCCGGCGACGCGCCGCGTTGAAGCTTCGTTGCTGCGCCGAAGCTAGCCCCTGGGCGGGGCGATCCCGTTCAGGCCGCGCAGACCCGATACACCGCCAGGCTGCCGCGCCAATTGGCGCCCCAGCTGACGGTCACGCCCTCGTGCATCACGACGCGGTCGATCACGCGCAGGCCGACCTTGGGCGCCAGCGCCTCGAAGTCGCTGATGGTCAGCACGCGCACGTTGGGCGTGTTGTACCACTGGTAAGGCAGCGATTCCGACACCGGCATGCGCCCGCGGAACACCGACAACCGGTGCGGCCAGTAGCCGAAGTTAGGGAACGAGACGATGCACTCGCGCCCAACCCGCAGCGTGTCGCGCAGCACTTGCGCGGTGTTGTGGATGGTCTGCAGCGTCTGCGACAGGATCACCGTGTCGAAGCTCTTGTCCTCGAACAGCGCCAGCCCGCCTTCCAGGTTCTGCTGGATGACATGAACGCCCTTCTGCGCGCAGGCCAGCACGCCTTCGTCGCGGATCTCGATGCCGTAGGCCTGCACCGCGAGCTCGTCCTGCAGCACGCGCAGCAGGCTGCCATCGCCGCAGCCCAGGTCGAGCACGGTGGAGTTGGGTTCGATCCAGCGCGCGATCGCGCGGAAGTCGGGGCGCAGCGCCAGGATATTGGGATTGGCCAGGGCGTTCATGCGCCGATCTCCTCCGCGATGCGGTCGTAGTAGGCGCGCATCAGGTTGTGGTAGCGCGGGTCGTCGAGCAGGAAGGCGTCGTGGCCGTGCGGCGCGTCGATCTCGGCGTACGAGACCGGGCGCTTGTTGTCCAGCAGCGCCTTGACCAGTTCGCGGCTGCGGCTCGGCGCGAAACGCCAGTCAGTGCCGAAGCTGGCTACCAGGAAGCTGGCCTGGGTCTGCGCCATCGCACGCGTCAGGTCGCCGCCGTGCGCCAGCGCGGGATCGAAGTAGTCGAGCGCGCGCGTGATCAGCAGGTAGGTGTTGGCATCGAAGTACTCGGCGAACTTGTCGCCCTGGTAGCGCAGGTAGCTCTCCACCTGGAACTCGACGTCGAACGAGAAGCGGATGTCCTCGCTCTTCAGTTCGCGGCCGAATTTCTCGGCCATGTCCTCGTCCGACAGGTAGGTGATATGGCCGATCATGCGCGCCACGCGCAGCCCGCGCTTGGGCTTGACGCCGTGCGCATAGTAGTTGCCGCCGTGGAAATCCGGGTCCGACAGGATCGCGCTGCGCGCGACTTCGTTGAAGGCGATGTTCTGCGCCGACAGCTTGGGCGTGGACGCGATCACGATGCAGTGGCGCAGGCGCTCCGGGTACATCAGGCTCCAGGCCACCGCCTGCATGCCGCCCAGGCTGCCGCCCATCACCGCGGCAAACTGCGCGATGCCGAAGGCGTCGGCCACGCGCGCCTGCGCATTGACCCAGTCCTCCACCGTGACCACCGGGAACGCCGCGCCATACGGTGCGCCGGTGGCCGGGTTCAGGCTCATCGGGCCGGTCGAGCCGAAGCACGAGCCCAGGTTGTTGATGCCGATGACGAAGAAGCGGTTGGTATCGAGCGGCTTGCCCGGACCGACCATGTTGTCCCACCAGCCCACGTCGCGCGGGGCGTCGGCATAGACGCCGGCGACATGGTGCGAGGCGTTCAGCGCGTGGCACACCAGCACCGCGTTGGAGCGGGCCGCGTTGAGCGTGCCGTAGGTCTCGACCATCAGGTCGTAGCCGGCGATGGACGAGCCGTTGCGCAGCGTCAGCGGCTCGGCAAAGTGCATGCGCTGCGGCGCGACCACGCCGACCGAATCGGGCGGCAGGTCGAACGCGGCAGGCGCGGCGGTCGGCAGGGCGACATCAGTCATGGAATCCGGCCCGTGGCGAACGGGCATAAAAAAACCCGACCGGCATTTGCGTATCAAGCGTCGCAGCCAAGTCGGGATTCGCTGGATTCCTTGCGGGATTCCGCGTGCCGGCGCCATCCACTGCCGTGGTGGCATGGGGCGCCGACCCAACCTCTTTAGCCGCATTTATAGTGGCAAGCCATCGGACCCTGTCCGCGGCTGCCGCGCGCCCGCAAGCCAGTCATCAAATCGGCGCGACCGGGCAATTATAGAGCAATCGGCCCGGCAGGTTGCATTCAGCCCAGCAGCACGCGCAGATGCGCCTCGGCATGGTCCGACGGCGACTTGCGGAAACCGCTCTTGGCATAGCGGTGCCACTGGCCCTGCACCGCCGCCATGATCAGCGCGGCGCGCGCCGGAATATCGGCATCCGCCGGGAACGCGGCCTGGGTCACCGCGACCTTCAGGCACTGGCGCAGCGAAGCCTCGATGCGATCCACCACCTGGTTGATGCGCTCCTGCAGCCGTTCGTGCTCGCCCACCAGGGCCTCGCCGGTCAGCACGCGCGTCATGCCCGGGTTCTTTTCCGCGAACGACAGCAGCATGCGCACGATCGCATGGGCCTGGCGCAGGCCGTGCTCTTCCTTGTCGGTAATCTGGTTGATCAGGCCGAACACGGTCTGCTCGATAAAGCCGATCAGCCCCTCGTACATCTGCGCCTTGCTGGCGAAATGCCGGTACAGCGCGGCCTCGGACACGCTCAGGCGCGCGGCCAGCGCCGCGGTGGTGATCTTCTCCCCGCGCGGGTGCTCCAGCATGGTCGCCAGCGTCTGCAGGATCTGCACGCGGCGCTCGCCGGGGCGCGGACGCTTGCGCGCCGGCGCCGCCGGCTGCTGGTCGGCGTCCGGCTCGCTGCCCGCGATGACCGCCTCTGGTTCGCGCCCGTTGCTTTGCGTCATGACCCGGTTCTCCGCATTCGTCGTTGGAGTTGATGCATCGATTGTACTTTTATGTCCACATAGGCAGGCCGGTTTGGCACGCGCGCGCGCACGCGCGGCACGTT
>JABFVP010000419.1 GCA_013362725.1 Cupriavidus sp. | reverse complement strand
TTTGTGGGCGCGGCGATATGCTTGGGCCGCGCCTGGACAAAAAAAAGCGCGCGGGCCGGGGAGGCTCCGCGCGGACGGGAAAATCCCTTCGAGGGGTCAATTCGAAGGAACGGGTTCGGTCCAGGCCGACAAGCAAGGCGCACCGGATATCCAAATATCCGCTCACAGGCCGCAAAGGCCACGCGCTGCAACGGTCTTCCTGGTGCTCCGGTCCAGCCAGCTTTACGCTGGATCGGAAAATCGGGTTACTGCCGGAAACGCTACAAAAAGGCTTTCTTCAGCACGCCCCTTTAGTCTGCCGCTGCCATTTTCACCGGGGCGCCACGCCCGCACTGCGAGTGTGTCAATGCATTGTGGGGGAAACTCCCGGGCATGGCAGTAACAAAATGTATCGGTTTGAAAGAAGTTGAAAGCCGGAGCGCCCAAAATCAGGCGTGATCGGCATATTTTCGCGCTTCGGCGTCACGTTTTGCGCCGCCGCGTGTCGCGGGATTATCTTTTTGTTCGCGCTGGCAATGTTCGTTTCCGCACCAAAACCTGCGTGACGATTGCGGTTACGATTAACCCGGGCCGCCAGAATCGTCTGCTTCTTTCCAAGCAGTACCCGGTCACCTCGTCACTTATACCCACAGCCCGGAGCCGCAATGCCGCCTGAGATGCAGCAAGCCATACAAGCCATGCTGGCGATGAAGACCGTAGCCGTGATCGGCCTGTCAGACCGTGCCGAACGGCCCAGCCATGAGGTCGCCGACTTCCTGCAAGGCCACGGCTTCCGCATCGTGCCGGTCAATCCGCGCCATGCCGGCGAACGCATTTTGGGCGAGACCTGCCACGCGACGCTGCGCGACGCCGCCGACGCCGCCGCGAGGGCTGGCGCCCCGATCGAATGGGTCGATATCTTCCGCCGCGCCGACGACACGCCTGCTGTGGTCGACGAGGCCATCGCCATCGGCGCGCGCGGGGTCTGGCTGCAGCTTGGCATCGTTAACAACCAGGCGGTGCGTCGTGCCACCGATGCCGGGCTGCTGGCGGTGCAGGACTGTTGCAGCAAGATCGAGCTGACGCGCCAGCTCGGCGGGGCCTGATCCCGCCGTTTCCTTTATCCCTTTCGATTACCCCTTCGCCGCCGACCATGGCCATCGACCCGCAACTGCTCGCCTACTACCGCCGCCTGGCCGAACGCTATGCCACGGAGCCGGTGCCCCCCGACGTCCCGGCGCAGCGCGCACGCTTCGCCGAGATTGCCGCCGGCTCGTTGCGGCCGGATCCGGAGGGCGTGGTGGTGCAGCAGCTCGAGATGGCGCTGGCCGGCCGCACACTGGGCGTACGATTGTTCCGTCCGGCCGGCGTGGCCACGCCTCGGCTGCTGGTGTATTTCCATGGCGGCGGCTGGGTGATTGGCTCGACGCAGACGCACCACACCGTCGCGGCCTTGCTCGCGGCCGATACCGGGTGCGCCGTGGCAAGCGTCGACTACCGGCTGGCTCCCGAGCACGCTTTTCCGGCGCCTTGCGACGATGCGGCCGAAGCGGTCCTGTGGCTTGCCGACCAGCGCCGGGCACTGGGGCTGGCGCCTGACTTCCTGGCGGTGTCCGGCGACAGCGCCGGCGGCCACCTGGCGGCGCAGGCCGCGCAGCAGCTCAATGCCGGCGACGCGGTGAGGGTCGACGCCCAGCTGCTGATCTATCCGGTCGCGGCGCCGGTGCTCAGCACCGAAAGCTATCGCGCCTTCGCCGATGGCCCGGGCCTGACGCGTGACGAGATGGCGTGGTTCTGGACCCAGTTCATCGGTGCCGAGGCGCTGGCGCAGGGCGCTGCCCACGCCGATCCGCGCGTGCACCCGCCGGCCACCGTGGTGCTGGTGGCCGCGCACGATGTGCTGCGCGACGACGGCCTGGCCTATGCCGATTTCCTGGTGCGCCACGATGCCGCCGTCATCACGATCGAGGCCAGCGGCATGACCCACGGCTTTGCCCGGCTGCAGCCCGAGGCCGAGCGCGCGCGGGAATGGATGCGTCGCGCCGCGTCGGCGTTCGCGGGGATGATCGACGACGTCTGAGCGGCATCCGCGTGCGGCCATCCCTTAGAATGGCGGTCTTACGAGGATGACCATGACCGCACTGCAGAACGATACCTTCCTGCGCGCGCTGCGCCGCCAGCCGACCGAATACACGCCGCTGTGGCTGATGCGCCAGGCAGGCCGCTACCTGCCCGAGTACAACGCCACGCGCGCGCGCGCCGGCAGCTTCCTCGGGCTGGCCAAGAACCCGGCCTACGCCACCGAAGTGACACTGCAGCCGCTGGACCGCTATCCGCTGGACGCGGCGATCCTGTTCTCGGACATCCTGACGGTGCCGGATGCGATGGGCCTGGGCCTGTCGTTCGCGCAGGGCGAAGGCCCGCGTTTCGCGCATCCGCTGCGCACCGAGGCCGACGTGCACAAGCTGGCCGTGCCCGACATGGCGTCGCTGCAGTACGTGTTTGACGCCGTGCGCGAGATCCGCCGCGCGCTGGTTCAGGA
>JABFVP010000202.1 GCA_013362725.1 Cupriavidus sp. | reverse complement strand
GTAGTCGGCTTCGTTCAGGTTGGCCAGCGAGACCCGTCCGGACGGATGGCGGGTGCCGAAGCCGCGGCCCGGCAGCAGCACCACGCCAGTCTCGTCGGCCAGCTGGAACAGCAGCTCGTTGGGCTCGACCGAATTCAGCACCCATTTGACGAAGTCCGGCCCGAGCGCCTTGCCGCCGAGCTGCTCCAGATCGAGCAGCGTGTAGTAGTCGACGGCGTTGGGGTCGTCGCCTTCCGGCGCGATGCCGATCTCGCGGTACAGCGCGGCCTTGCGGCTGCGGATCAGCCGCTTCATCGCGTTCTTGTAGTCGTCGGGCGTATCCATCAGCGAGAACAGCGAGAACAGCACCATCTGCACCTGCTGCGGCGTCGACAGGCCGGCGGTGTGGTTCAGCGCCACCGTGCGGCTGTCGGCAACCAGGCGGTCGATGAACTTGAGCTTCTGCGGCTCGGTGGTGATCGAGCTGTAGCGCTGGTTCAGCTCCTGGCGCGTCGCTGCCGGCAGCTTGCCGATCTGCAGGTCGAAGATGTTGTCGCGGTGGGTGGCGATCACGCCCAGGCGCCAGCCGGTCGCGCCGAAGTACTTCGAGAAGGAATACACCAGGATGGTGTTGCGCGGGCACATTGCGAACAGCGAGACGAAGTTGTCGGCAAAGGTGCCGTAGACATCGTCGGTCAGGATGATCAGGTCGGGCCGTTCCTCGATGATCGACGCGAGGTATTCCAGGCTCTCGTCGCTCATGCGCACCGACGGCGGGTTGCTTGGGTTGACCAGGAAGAAGGCCTTGACCTTGGGATCGCGCAGTTTGTCGAGCTGCTCTTTCGAGTACTGCCAGCGCGCATCCGGATCGGCGTCGACCGACAGTTCCACCAGCTGGTAGTCATTCAGTTCCGGGATCTCGATATACGGCGTGAAGATCGGCATGCCCAGCGCGATGGTGTCGCCGGCCTTGAGCAGGTGGTTCTCGCGGATGGTGTTGAACAGATAGGTCATGGCCGCGGTGCCGCCTTCGACCGCGAACAGGTCGAAGTCGCCGATGAAGGGATGGTCGCCGATCATCTCCTTGCGGATGTACCGGCTGACGATGGTTTCCGACAGCCTGAGCATGCGGTCTGGCACCGGGTAGTTGCAGGCCAGGATGCCTTCGCACATCTCGTAGAGGAAGTCGCCCGCGCTCAGGCCGAGCTGGTCGCGCACATACGACACCGCGCCGGCCAGGAACTTCACCCCGGGGGTGTCGGCGAATTCGCGCGCGAACAGGTCGAAGCGTTCCTCGATGCCTTCGCGGCGGGGGAAGCCGCCGACGCCCTCCGGCATGTACGAGAACGAGCGCTCCGATTCGCGCATCGCGAACAGGCCGAGCTGCCAGAAGCCGTGGCGCGGCACCGTCGCCAGGAAATTGGGGTTGCCGCGGCCGGCGTTGAGCATCAGGCGCTCGGCGTCGCTGCTGGCCAGCTTGATCAGTTCATCCTTCAGTTCGAACGGCGAGAGGCTGGACAGCCTGGAGATATCGAACTTGCTCATGGCTTGCTCCTGTGTAGACGCTTGTCGGTTGGGTTGGCGGGCCGGCACCAGCGGCACCGCCCGCGCAGCAGCGGAGAGGGCAAAGCGAAACGGGCTAGACCAGGCCCACCACCAGCGGGCCCAGCAACGTCAGCAGGACGTTGGCGAGCGCATAGGTGATGGCGAACGGCACCGTCGGCACCGGGCTTTCGGCCTTGTCGAGGATGCCGCCGAAGGCAGGGTTGGCGCTGCGCGAGCCCGACAGCGCGCCGGCTAGCAGCGCGGCGTTGTCGTACTTCAGCACGTAGCGGCCGAACAGCATGGTCAGGAACAGCGGCAGCAGCGTCACCACCGCGCCCAGCAGGAAGATGGTCAGGCCGCTCTGGCGCAGCGTGGTCACTGCCTGAAGGCCGGAGTTGATGCCGACGATGGCGACGAACGCGGCCAGGCCGAAGTCCTTCAGCAGCTGGCACGCGGCGGTCGGCATGGCGCCGAACATCTTGTGCTTGGAGCGGGCCCAGCCGAACACCAGCCCGGACAGCAGCGCGCCGCCGCCGGCGCCGAGCGTCAGCGGAATCGAGCCGACGCGCCAGACCAGCAGGCCCGCCAGCAGGCCCACCAGCACGCCGGCGCCGAAGTAGACGAAGTCCGTCTTCTCGCTCGGCACCAGCTCATAGCCGGCGCTCTGCGCCGCGCGCCTGGTGTCGGCCGGGGTGCCGTACAGCGTGATCACGTCGCCGTGCTGCAGCTTGAGCTCGGGCAGCAGCGGCAGCGGGTGGTCATAGCGCTCGATGCGCTCGATATAGACGCCGTGGCGCATGTCGCGCCCCACCATGTCGACGATCTCGGCCACGGTCTTGTTGTTCATGCCCTTGGCGGTGAACACCACGTTGCGCGACTGCATCACCGCGCCCATGCCGTCGGCATCGACCACTTCCTCGCCGATCTGCGCGGCGGTCGGCACGATGGCGTCGCGGCGCCCGACCAGCAGCACCAGGTCGTCGTGCTGCAGCACCAGGTCCTGCGTGACCTCGAGCTGCTTGCCGGCGCGCTGTATCTTCTCCACCGTGACCAGGTCCTCTCCGCCCATTTCCAGCTGCGCGACAGTCTGTCCGGTCGCATCGTTGACGCGATACAGCCGGCCGACCAGCCGCGGCAGCGCGCCGCGCTGGCCCGGGCCATACTGCGGCAGGCCGCCGTTGAGCCTGGCCTCGACCTTCCTGGCGTCGGTCTTCAGGTCGGTCCTCATGAAGCGCGGCAGGATGTTGACGCAGACGATGATGGCGCCGAGAGAGCCGAACACATAGGTCACCGCATAGCCGATCGCCACGTTGGCCTGCATCGCCTTGACCTGGTCGGGCGGCAGGCCCAGCTTGGTGATGGCATCGCCCGCGGTGCCGATGATGGCCGACTGCGTCATGCCGCCGGCGGCAAGGCCTGCCGCGAGGCCCTTGTCGAGATGGAACAGCTTGGCCAGCACCACCACCGTGACCAGCCCGCATACCGCCATGAAGACCGCCATGGCGATCTCGCGCAGAGAGCTGCGGTTCAGCGAGTTGAAGAACTGCGGGCCGCTTTCATAGCCCACCGCGTAGATGAAGACCGCGAACATCACCGCCTTGACGCCGTTGTCGATCTCGACGCCGACCTGGCTGATCACCACCGCGGCCAGCAGCGAGCCGGCCACGCCGCCCAGCTGGAAACGCCCGAACGTGATCTTGCCGATCGCGTAGCCGACCGCCAGCGCAAGGAACAGCGCGGACTCGGGCGACTTCCGGAAAATCTCATGCAACCAATCCATCGAAGGCTCCTGGAACGAGTGAGGCAGGTTGGGCGAGTTGTGGCATCCGGGCGTGGGGGGCGCTGGGGTTCGGCTTCGCAGGCGGGGCGCGCGCGGGTGCCGCGGTGCGTGATGCGGTGAACCGGCCCTGGGCGCGGGGCGTTCATGGCAACGCCGGCCGTTTGCGGTTTGCACGCAGGCAACACGTGCGACGGCGCGGCCGTGTCGAGGCAGCGAGAGGATTATCTCTGCCGCTTCCGGGACAGCGTAGTGAAAGCTTTTGTCGGTGAATTAAACGCAGTCAACAATGCGCGCGGAAGGCAGCGGCTGCGCGGGGCGGGCTCGATGGCGGCGCGCCAGGGCATGGCGCGCACCCGCAGAAAGGGAGGGGGCCGGCTCACCCGGATGGGTGCGGCGGCAGGGAGGGATGCGCCGGACTCAGCGCCCGCCGGCCAGGCGTGCTTCGATATGCTTGGCGCGCTCGAGCGAACCGGGGTGCGAACTCAGCATGCTCGATTGCCCGCCATCGAGCGTCGACATCTTGCGGAACGCGGATGCCAGCGCCTGGCGGTTGGCGCCGTTCTTCGTCAGCAGGTCAAAGGAGTAATCGTCGGCCGCGGTTTCCTGGCGCTGCGAGAACTGCGCATTGACGAACTGCTCGGCCAGCGCGCCGATCTGCGACGACGACAGCGCAGTCAGCGATGCAATGCCGGTCGACCCTAGCAAGCCGCGCGCCGCGGCCGCGGTGTAGGCCACCTGCATCGCCGCCTTGGTGTGGCCCAGCGCCACATGGCCGATCTCATGGCCGACCACGCCGCGTACTTCATCATCGCTGAGCAGGTCCATCAGCCCGCTGTAGACGCGCACGCAGCCGTTGGCCATGGCCCAGGCATTGATGTCCTTGGTCACGTAGACCTTGGCGTCGAGCGGCAGCCCGGTATTGCCCAGGCCGCTCATCACGGTGGCCAGGCGCCGGGCGTAGGTGCTGTTGGCCGCCGCGATGGTGTTCTTCTTGTCCATCTCGGCGCAGGACTGGTCCGACAGCGTCTTGACGTTGCTGTCCGACAGCGTGGCGGCGGTAAACAGGCTGCCGCCGGCCTGGGTCAGGCTTTCCATGTTGGCGCCGGCACAGCCGGCCAGCAGCGTGGCGCAGGCGAGCGCGGATAGGGTCAGTCGGCTCATGGTCGCTCCGGGGTTGATGGGGTGGCAATGCCCTAGGATAGGAAGCCACGCCGCGGGACACCAGTGGGCGCTGTCCGACAAACCGCAGCCTGCGGCCGGCAGGCCTGCCGGAATGTAACCTGCCGGGCTGGTGGAGGGCAGCCCGGCCAGCCCTCATGCCATGACGGTCTGGTACCGGCTGGCGGGAATTGCCTCCCGCTCGCTGCCGGCATCCTGCAGCCGGAAATCGAACCGGATCCGGGTGAACGGCTGGTGCAGTCCCAGTGATTCGTATCCCGCGCTGTCCTGCACCGGCTCAAGCGCAACCACCAGTCCGTCGCGCGTGGCGAAGGCGAAATCGTCGTCGAGGTAGGTGTCGCCTGGGATATTGACCTGGGTGGTCAGCGCCCGCTTGCCGCTGCCGGAGACGAGGAAGTGGATGTGGGCCGGCCGGTTGCCATGGCGGCCCAACAGGGCGAACAGTTCCGATACCGGGCTGTCCGGCGGAATGGCGTAGCCCGGCGGCAAGAAGCTGCGGAAGCGGTAGCGGCCCAGTTCGTCGGTCTCGATGCGCCGGCGCAGATTGTAGGCAGGCTGAGACGGATCGAAGTGCGAGTAGCGCCCGGACTCGTTGCAGTGCCAGATATCCACCACGGCGTGCGGCACCGGCTGGCCATCGGTGCCAATGACCTGTCCTTCCATGACGAACGGCGCGCCCCTGGCCTCGTTGCCGTCATCGAGGCGGACTTCATGGCGCGACAGCGGCGCGCCGGCCACATAGAGCGGGCCTTCGATGGCGCGCGGGGTGCCCGCGGCGCGGCCGGCTGCCAGATCGGCCTCGTCCAGCCGGATGTCGAGCAGGCGGTCGAAGCCGAGACCGGCGGTAATGAGGCCAACCATGTCGGCCTGGCCCAGACGGGTCAGCCATTTGACGGCGGCCCAGAATTCGTCGGGCTGGACGTCGAACTCGTCGATGGTGCGGAACAGGTCGCCAACGATGCGTGCGGTGATGGCGCGCACGCGCGCGTCACCGCCGCTGTCGCCATCGACGCGGCGGCTGTTTACCAGCTCGAGAAGCTGTGCGGCATTGATTTCGGCCATGGCTGTGTCTCCTGGATATTTTTTGGAGGGTGGTGGAATCGGCCGCGGGGCGGCCGGACTACAGATCCAGCACGATCCGGGCCGTGCGCGAACGCGACACGCAGGCACAGATCTTCTTGTGGTCAGCCTTTTCCTTTCTGGACAGGCAGTGGTCGCGGTGATCCGGTTCGCCGGCGATGACCGGAATCACGCACGTGCCGCAAATCCCTTCGCGGCATTCGGTATCGATCTCGCAGCCGGCTTGCAGCAGCGCGTCGACCAGCGATGTGCCTTGCGGCACCACGATGACCGTGCCGCTGCGCGCCAGCTCCGCCTCGAAGGCGCCGGCAGGCAGGCTCGCCGCAGCGGGATCGGCCTGGAAGTGTTCCAGGTGGACCGCATCCGGGCCGAGCCTGCGCTCGCCTGCTTCGACCACGCGCTGCATGAAGGCAGCGGGCCCGCAGGTGTAGGCGACGGCGCCCGGGGCGGCCTGCGCCATGCAACCTGCAAGCGCGTGGCCGACGGCGTCGCGGTCCAGGCCCACGTGGAACGTGGCCCTGGCACCGAACGCGCCGGACTCCAGCAGGCGCACGAACGCGGCGTGCTCGCGCGAGCGGACGAAGTAGTGCAGCTGATAGGGGCGGTTCAGCCGGTTCAGCCGGTACGCCATGCTCAGCAGCGGCGTGATGCCGATGCCGGCGGCAAACAGCAGGTATTCGCTGGCGTCGGCGGCGAGGCTGAACAGGTTGCGCGGGGCGCTGATGGCCAGTTCCGCGCCTTCCCGCACGCGGTCGTGCAGCGCCGCGGAACCGCCGCGCGAGGCGGCCTCGCGTTTCACCGCGATCAGGTAGCCGGAGGCATCGTCGGGCGGACTGCACAGGGAATACTGGCGCGTGACGCCGGTCGGTCCCAGCACGTCGACATGGGCGCCCGGCTCGTATGGTTCCAGCGCCGCGCCATCGCAGCGCACGAGCCGGAACGACCGGATGTCCACTGCCTCTTCCACCACCTTTTCGACTCTGACTTTGTACATGACTACCCTTCCAGACGGACTGCCGCAGATTTGCGGACTGTTTGCATCGCTCGGCGCTTAGCGCATCAGCAGGCCGCCGTTTGCGTCCCAGTTGGCCCCGGTGACAGCGCCGGCGTGGTCGGCGGCGAGCAACAGCACGATGTCCGCCACGTACTCGGGCGAGCCGAGCCGCTGCACCGGGATCGAGCGGCGGATCGCGTCGAGCCGCTGCGCCGGCACGGTTTCGTGCACGACCGGCAGGTCCAGCGGACCGGGCGACACGCAGTTCACCGTCACGCCGCTGGCCGCGAGTTCGCGCGCGAAGATCTTGGTCAGCACGCCCACGCCGCCCTTGGCCGCGGCGTAGTGCGCGCCGGTGGCGGTACCGCCGCTCTGGCCGGCGAGCGAGCCGATGTTGACGATGCGGCCGAAGCCGCGCTGCGCGAAATGCGCGCCGAACACCTGCGAGCCGACGAAGGTTCCGCGCAGGTTGACGGCGACCACGCGGTCGAATTCCTCGGGGCTGATTTCCATCAGCGCGGACACCTGCGACCTGCCGGCGTTGTTGACCAGCACGTCGGTGCCGCCCCAGCGTTGCTGCAACGCGGAGTTCGCCGCCTCGAACGCCGACTTGTCGGTGACGTCGAGGGCCAGGCCGACGGCTGTTTCGCCGCTGGGGTCCAGCGCATCGGCGATCGCGCCCGCAGCGCGCGCGTCGAGGTCGCCGAGGGCCACGCGGTAGCCGGCGGCATGCAGGCGGCGCGCGATGATTTCGCCGAGGCCGCGTGCCGCACCGGTGATCAGGGCAACTCGTTTCATGGCATCTCCTACAGCAGGAACCCGAGCGCGTTAAGGCAGTCGGTGCCGTTGACCAGGCGCACCACTTTCTGCTCCAGGCGGATGCCTTGCGGCGTGAAGCGCAGGCGGTGCGTCAGGTCGGCCGCGAACAGCGTATGGACTTCGCGCTTGTAGGCGACCAGCACCTGCGCCGAATTGACCTCGATCGCGTCGCCCGACACCGACGCCTCGGTGAAGCGGGAGACCGTGCGCACCGTGCGTGCCGCGTCGACGGCCGACACGGAGTGGCCCGAAGTCAGGCGCTCGATGCGCATGGCGCGCATGCGCGCGTCGTCATAGGCGTAATTCAGCGTGGCCGCGAAGTCGGTGCTGTCCGGGTCGATCGGCACCACGTAATGGCCGCTCTCGCTCCACAGCGCGGCCCACTGCCGGTAGTCCTTGCGGTCGAGCAGTTCGGCCTCGCGCCAGATGAACCCGGCGGCAAGTTGCAAGGAAGGGGAGGCCATCGCCAGTTGGTCGGGCTTATTCATCGCTCATCATCCTTTTCCACATCCGGTAGGCTTCGCGCATGCCGCCCTCGTCGGTGGCGTGCGAGACCTTGTCGCCGTTCCCGGCAACGCTTTCGCGGTTCAGGCCGCGGTTGACCAGGATCGGCACGTTCTTGCCGGCATGCGCGCCGCGCTGCACCCGTTCCCAGGCTTCGGCGTCATCGGGGCTGCCGAAGCCGAACGGGCCCTGGAAATGCTCATGGATGCGCAGGCGTTCGCGGTTGGCGATCTCGGGGCCGCCGTCCATGCCCAGCGCGACATGGCGGATCTCGGTCTCGGTGGCCGATACCGGATGCAGCACGCGCAAGAAGGACATCGACATCGCCACGTTGGGGAACAGGTTCAGATTGAAGCCCGCGCCGTGCAGCGAGCGCACGATGCGGCGGACCTGCGCCGGCGCCATCTCCTGCGACAGCGCCTGCGTGACGTGAGCGAAGCGCTCCTGCAGCGCCTCGGTGCCGTCGTCCTGGTCGAGGTCGACGTGCCCGGGCACCATCACCATCACGCTGTGGCCGTTGCCGAGCGCGTGGGTGACGGCCTGGTCGTCGGTCATGAACGACAGCATTGCCGAAGTCTCTTCGTCGACCGAAGACATCCACGACTTGTGCACGATCGGGAAGTGGTAGCCGTCGGTGGTGTTCTCGAGCTGGATCTTCCAGTTGCCCTGGAAGCGGAACCGGTGCTCGCCCTGGGTCTTGATGGGGTAGCCGGCGCCTTGCTTCATGAACAGGTCGATCCAGTGCCTGGCCGCGCCGAGGAAGTCGCTCAGCGGCTCGACGTCCTGGTTGAAGCTGGCGAAGACCATGCCGGCGTAGCTGTCCACGCGCAGCGAGCGCAGTGGCAGTCCGGCCTTGTCGAGGATGTCCTCGTAGCCATCGGGGTAGGGCAGGGCGCGCAGCGTGCCGTCGAGCCCGTAGGACCAGCTGTGGTAGGGGCAGGTGAAGCCGGTGGCGTTGCCCCTGGACTTCTCGCATACCGTGGCGCCACGATGGCGGCAGCGGTTTTCCAGCACGCGGATGGCGCCGGTCTTGTCGCGCACGACGATCACCGGCTGGCGGCCGATCTTGGTGGTCTTGAAATCACCGGGGTTGCGGATCTCGCTCTCGTGCGCGACCCAGATCCAGGTCTTGTAGAAAATGCGTTCGAGTTCGAGCTCGAACAGGCCCGGCTCGTAGTACATCGAGCCGTCGACGCGGTCCGCCTGCACCAGTTGCTCGGGCCTGGCCATGAATGTCAGTGGCTGGTAGTTGTCTTCGGGACACATGTGGGTTCTCCGTGTGTTCAGCGGGGGGCGCCATCGGCGGCGATGGCGCGCTCGATGCGTGTGGCGATGGCGCAGAGGGTCTCGTCGTCGCCCTTGCGCCC
Source organism: Cupriavidus sp. (assembly GCA_013362725.1). Lineage (GTDB taxonomy): Bacteria > Pseudomonadota > Gammaproteobacteria > Burkholderiales > Burkholderiaceae > Cupriavidus. Next base: position 705 of record JABFVP010000202.1, on the reverse strand, counting down.
GACCAGTTGCAGCCCCGCCTTGATCGGGACGCCGGCAACGGGCACGGGCAGCGTGAGCGCCGGGTGGCCGCTCAGGTTGAAGGGACGCACCAGCGCGGTCAGGCCGAGGATCGGCTTGCCTGCGCGCACTGACGCGAGGGTGGGCGGCAATTCGGGCAGGGTTGGCAGCACGATCGCATCGACCAGCGCAAGCACGGCGTCGACCTGCGCGGTGAAGTGGCGGCGCACCGCTTCGGCGTGTGCGAGATGGTCGCGCGTCACCCTGGCGGCAGCCAGCAGGCGCTGCGCCACATCAGCCTGCAGCGCGCCGGTTCCGCTCAGGTGGCCGAAGGCCGCCCAGGTTTCGTGGTCGATGACCTGCATGCCGGCCTGGTAGGCGGCGCCCATGCCGTCGAGCCGGACATGGGTGAAGTCGAAGTCCGTGTGCCGCAGCGCCGTGGCAATGGCATCGAGCAAGGCGGGGTCCGCCTGCACGCCGTAGAGCAGGCCGAGGCGCCAGGACTTTGCGCCATCCCCGGCGCGATCACCGCCATCGCGGCAACGATGCCTTCCATCGACGCTGCAAGCGGTCCGATGCAGTCCAGCGACGACTCGGCCGGAAGCGCGCCACGCCGGCTCACGCGCCCATGGGTCGGCTTCAGCCCGGCCACGCCGCAGCAGGCCGCGGGCACGCGGATCGAGCCGCCGGTGTCGGTGCCGAGCGCC
>JABFVP010000497.1 GCA_013362725.1 Cupriavidus sp. | reverse complement strand
CTCGCTGCGCGGGGGCACGAGAGAGATTTTGCGCGGGATTATTGCGAAAGGACTGGGGCTGCGATGAGCGACAACATGATTGAAGAGACCGTCAAGCGACTGCTGGCCAACGAGGTCAGCCGCGAACTGCTGACGGCGGTCGAAGCCGGCGCATTCGCCGGCGCGCTGTGGCAAGCGATCGCCGATGCCGGCATGACCAAGATCCTGTGCCACGAGGCGCACGGCGGGATCGAAGCGTCCTGGCCCGAGGCGTTGCCCCTGTTCTACCAGGTGGGTTACACCCAGGCGCCGGTGCCGCTGGCGCAGGCGGTGGTGGGCCAGTACCTGGCATCGCGCTGCGGGCTGGACCTGGCCGCCGACAGCGTGTTCGCGCTTGCCGCGGGGGCGCAGGCCCGGTCCTTGGCATGGACCAGCGCTGAAGACGGCAAGCCGGCCACCCTCTCCGGCACGATGACCGCCGTGAAATGGGCGCGCCATGCCCACTGGCTGGTGATCGAGGCAGCGGGCCAGCTGTGCCTGGTCGATGCGAACGGGCCCGGCGTGCGGATCGAAGCGAAGGCCGATGCCGCATCGCTGCCGGCCGATACGGTGGTGCTGGACCAGGCACCGGCGGCGCATGCGCTGGCTGCCGGCATTGCAGGCCTGAGCCGCCCGCTGGAAGTGTTCTACGCCGCCACCACCGCGGCGCAGCTGACCGGTGCGCTGGAATACGCGCTCGACCTGGCGGTCCAGTATGTGAAGGACCGCGTGCAGTTCGGCAAGCCCATCGGCAAGAACCAGGCAATCCAGCAGCAGCTGGCGGTGCTGGCCGGAGAGGTGGCGTGCAGCTATGCGGCGGCCACGACCGCGTTGCGCGACCTGCCCGCGATCCACCAGCACAGCGCGCCGCAGGCGGAATTCAGCGCGGCGGTGGCCAAGGTGACGACCAGCGACGCGGTCCGCACCGGTGCCTCGATCGCGCACCAGGTCCATGGCGCCATCGGCTTTACCTACGAATACCCGCTGAACTTCGCCACCCGGCGCCTGTGGGCCTGGCGCGCCGAGGCCGGCACCAGCACCGAATGGGCCGAGCGCCTTGGCGAAGCCTTTATCCAGGCAGGCTCCGAGCAATTCTGGCCGCACCTGACGGCGCGCACGCTGCCGTGCGGCGATGCCGCGGCAAGCCCGGCTGCCCCTCGCGCCGCTGCCATGCCGGCAGAAAGGAGCGCAACCCATGTCTGACATGCCGGATACGGTCATCCTGACCCGCCGCGATGGCCATGTCGCCATCCTCGAGCTGAACCGCCCGCCGCACAACTTTTTCGATGTCGACATGATTGCCCGGATCGCCGACGAGCTGGACCGGCTGCAAAGCGACAAGACCTGCCGCGCGGTGCTGCTGCAAGCGGGCGGCAGCGCGTTCTGCGCGGGCGCGGACTTTTCGCGGCGCGATGGCGCCGCGGCGCCGCGCAGCGCCTCGCGCATCAATCCGATCTACCTCGAGGCCTTGCGCATCTTCAGCTTCGGCAAGCCGATCGTGGCGGCGATCGAGGGGCCGGCAGTGGGAGGTGGCCTGGGCCTGGCGCTGGCGGCGGATTTTCGCGTGTCGTGCACGCAGGCGCGCTTTTCCGCCAACTTCAACCGGCTCGGCTTCCATCCCGGGTTTGCGCTCTCGTACACGCTGCCCGCGCTGATCGGCAAGCAGATGGCGGCATGGTTGCTTTACACCGGCACCCGTATCGACGGCGCCCGCGCCAAAGAGATGGGGCTGGTGGACTTCATCGTGCCTAGGGACGAGGTGCGCGCGGCGGCGCTGGCGCTGTCGCGCGAACTGGCGACCTCGTCCCCGCGCGCGCTGCAGTCGACGCGCCAGACGCTCAAAGCCGATTCGCTCAGCCACATCCGCAACGCGATCGCGCGCGAGAGCGCGGAGCAGGCCGTGCAGTTTGCCGGGCCGGACATCGCCGAAGGGGTGAAGGCGATGGCGGAAAGGCGTCCCCCGGTCTTTGCAGATTAACCTCGACCAACGGAGACAAGGACATGCAACGCAGACAATTTGGCGCCACCCTGCTGGCGGGCGCGGCAGCGCTGGGATTTCCCTGCATCGCGCGGGCGCAGGGCAAGGTGATTCGCGTGATCGTGCCGTTCACGGCGGGCAGCGGCTCGGACGAGGGCGCGCGCTTTTACGCCGAGCAGATCGGCAAGGCACTGGGGCGTCCGATCGTGGTGGAAAACAAGCCCGGGGCCAGCGGCCTGATCGCCGTGCGCACCGTGCTGTCCGAGCCCGCGGACGGCAACACCATCCTGCTCGGCAGCAACTCGCTCATCGCGGTGAATCCGGTGATGGTGAAGAACCTCGGCTACGACCCGTTCAAGGACCTGGTGCCGCTGCACGGCCTGGCGATCTCCGCGGCCGCCTTTGTGACCGGCAATGATTCGCCCTGCCACACCATTGCGGACGTGGTTGCCCGCTACAAGGCCAGCGGCAAGCCGATTTCGGTGGGCAACTATTCCGAGGGCTACCGGCTGGTCGGCGAGTGGCTGGCCCAGGCCACCGGCATCAAGACCACGCCCGTGCCCTACAAGGGCGGAGCACCCATGGTGACGGACCTGGTCGGCAACCGGCTGGATATCGCGCTGAACGACATCACCGGTATCGCGCCCATGGCAAAGGCCGGGAAGCTGCGCGTGCTCGCCATCACCGGCGCGGTGCGCGACAAGCTTCTGCCCAATGTCCCGACCATGAAGGAGGCCGGCTATGCGGACTTCGAGTCCTATGTGTGGTCATCCTTCTCGATGAAGGCCGGTACCCCGCAAGACAAGCTCAAGGAGCTTGCCGCGGCGATTGCGGCCACCCAGAAGACGGAGGAGGCCAGGGCGTACCAGGCCAAGCGCGCGGGTACGTTCCTGAGCAAGGCGCTTGGCGAGCTGGGCGACTTCCAGCGCGCGGAATACCAGCGCTTCAAGCGCGTGGCGGAAAAGGCCAATATCCTGCCCGCCTGAGCCGCACGCCCCATCGCCATGCCGGCCACTGCAAGCGCGGCGGCCGGCATGCGCGGCAGCGGCGCATGCTGGCTGCGCGCCGGCGCAGGCTGGAAAGTGTCCCTTTCCCTTCGGTACAATCTGGACCGCGCGCGACTTTACTTTTCCCTACCCATGAAACCGCAATCCAGTCGCACCCAGGAGCAACGGCGCGAAGAATCCGTCAGCCGCATGGTGCAGGCCGCTATCGAGCTGATTTCCGAAAAAGGCCTGGCCGGGCTGACCATGAATGAAGTCGGCACCAAGGCTGGCTATAGCCGCGGCCTGGCGCACACCCACTTCGGCTCCAAGGAAAAGCTGCTGGCGGAGTGCCTGGAACACCTGTCGCGTGAATTCAATGCCCAGCGCAAGAAGGACGGCAGCGATACCAGCGGCATTCATGGCATCTATTCGCTGGTGGATGCCTACACCCAGCGCCCGGAAAGCGCGGTCAACAGTATCCGGGCGATGTTCTTCATCGTGCTGGACTCGTCCGTGGCCGACTCGCCGCTGCACGGCTTTGTCCACGACTACAATGAAAAGAACATGGCCTACGTCGAGTACAAGCTCAACGAGGCCAAGACCCTGGGGCAGATCCGCGCGGACGTCGATGCCAAGGCCGCGGCCTTCATCCTGATGAGCCTGCTGCGCGGTATCTCCGTGCATCGCCTGAACCGGGCCTCGATGGACCCGGCCGCCGTGAAGGCGGAAATCCTGCGAATGATCGGGGAGTGGTTGCTGTAGAAGACCCATCGCCATGGCGATGTCGGGGGTGGGCTGAAACGGCAGGTACATCAAACGCCGGCCAGTCCGGGGCACGGCAAGGCAGCGCCGGGCAGGCGCGGGCCAGGGAGGGACGGCTATGGACAGCGGCATGGTCAAGTCGGCAAATCGCGTGTTCGACCTGCTGGAACTGTTCGAGCGCGTGCGCCGGCCGCTGCGCGTCGGCGAGATCGCCGAGCGCCTCGGCATCCCGCAGTCCAGCGTCTCGATGCTGCTGCGGACCATGGTCGCGCGCGGCTACCTGGAGTTCGACGCGCAGTTGCGCACCTATTGCCCGTCGGTGCGGGTCGCCTTCCTGTGCGGCTGGACCACGCGCAGGCAGGGCGCCGGCGCATCGGTGCACGACGCCATGCGCCGGTTGTCGAGCGAAACCGGCGAGACCGTGCTGCTGGGCCGCCAGAGCGGCAACTTGCTGCAATACCTGTCCGTGATCGAATCCAGCCATGCGCTGCGCCTGTCGGTGGCGTCGGGCATCGTCCGGCCGATGCATCGCACCGCGATCGGCATCATGCTGATGAGCCGCATGGACGACGAGCAGATCGGACGCCTGCTGCGCCGCTACAACGCCGAGGCCGGCCCCGGCGAGCCGCTGGCAAGGCCAGCCGAGATCCTGCGCGAGGTCGAGCTGGCGCGTCGCCAGGGCTATTACGAATCGGCCAGCCTGGCCACGCCGGGGGCCGGCGTGATTGCCACGCTGATGGCCACACCCATCCGCGGACAGTGGCTGGGCATCGGCACTGGCGGCCCGGTGGCGCGCCTGCACGCGCGCCGCAAGAAGCTGCTGGCCGCGGTGCTGGCCGTGGCGCAGGACTGCTGAGCGCTGGCGCGCGCGTTCAGCGGCCGGGCCGTTCCCTGCGCGCCCGGATGGCATCGAGCCGCGCCAGCAGGCGCGTGGCCTGTTCCAGATGCAGGCGCTCGACCATGCGTCCCTCCAGCTTGATCACGCCCGCGGCGGCATGCTCGGGCCGCGCGAAAGCCGCGACGATCGCCTGCGCCTCGGCCGTGGCGGCGTCCGACGGCGTGAACGCCGCATTGGCCGGATCGACCTGCGACGGGTGGATCAGCGTCTTGCCGTCAAAGCCCATCCTGACCGACTGCAGCACTTCATGGTCGAAGCCGGCGCGGTCGCCGAAGTCATTCCACACACCGTCGAGCACGTCCATGCCATGGCGCTTTGCCGCCAGCACCACCGACATCAGCCAGGGCAGCAGGTACGCGCGGTTGTCGCCGGGATAGACGCCGGTTTCCTTGGCGAGATCGTTGGTGCCCACCACCAGGCAGTCGAGTTGCACCTGCCGGCGCTGGCCGGCTTGCAGGATGCCGTCGATATGGTGGATCGCGGCAGCTGTTTCGATCATGGCCCATAGCCTGGGCGCCTGCCCATTGGCAATGGCGCCGATGGCCGCGGCGAAGCGCTCCAGGTCCGCACCGGTGTCGACCTTCGGCAGCAGGATGGCATCGGCGCCGCAGGTGGCGGCCACGCGCAGGTCGGCATCGAACTCGGCGGTTGCCAGCGCGTTGACACGAATCACCGTTTCATGCGCTGCGAACGGCTGCGCGGCAAACGCGCCGGCCAGGTTATCCCTGGCCTGGGCCTTCATCGCCGGGGCCACGGCATCTTCCAGGTCGAACACGATGGCGTCGCAGGGCAGGTGGCGCGCCTTCTCGATGGCGCGGGTATTGGTGGCAGGCACATACAGCACGGAGCGGCGGGGTGCGGGCGTGGTCATGGTCATGAGCGATGGCAGACGCGAAAGGTTGACGAAGTCTGGATAGGGCGGCCATGCGCGGCGCCGGGCGGCGCGCATGGCCACGGACCAAAGTTTCGGTCCTGCGCGCCCGCACATCCATCACATATGTGATGGATACCAGCGGCCGGCATTCATCACATATGTGATGCCGCGCCCGTCGGCATTCGCCAATACTGGCTCCATCGACAACAACATGGCGCCCGCCAACGCGGCGATGCTTCCGGTGGAACCTGACCATACCCTCGACAACACGTCGGACCGCACCGGCTTCACCCGGGCGCTGGCCGACTGGACCAGCACGGTCGACGACGCCGAGCTCGGCGCGCCGGCCTTCGCCTGGGCTCGCCATGCCATGCTCGACTGGATCGCGGTGACCCTCGCCGCCGCGCGCGAGCCGCTGGTCGAAATGCTCGTCGCCGAATATGCCGGCCTGCGCGACCTGCCGTGCGCGCTGGTGGGCAGCCCGCTGCGCGCCGAGCCGGCACAGGCCGCGCTGATCAACGGCGCCGCGGGACATGCGCTCGACTTCGACGACGTTGCTTCGGCGATGCGCGGACACCCGACCGTGCCGGTGGCGCCCGCGGCGCTGGCGGTGGCCCAGGTGACCGGCGCCAGCGGCAAGGAACTGCTGCGTGCGCTGATCCTGGGCCATGAAGTCGAAAGCCGGATCGGCGAAGTGGTGGGGGAGGAGCAGTATCGCCTCGGCCTGCACCCGACCGGCACCACCGGCACGCTGGGCGCCGCTGCCGCCTGTGCGCGGCTGGGTGGACTCGACCCGGTCCGCACGGCCCATGCGCTCGGACTCGCCGCGACGCAGGCGGCCGGACTCAAATCCATGTTCGGCACCATGGCCAAGCCGCTGCACGCGGGCAAGGCCGCCATGAACGGTGTGATTGCGGCCCGCCTGGCCGCGCGCGGCTTCACCGCCAATGCCAGCGGCATCGAGTGCGAACAGGGCTTCGGCCGCACCCAGGCGCCCGCCGCGCCGGCGTTCCCGGCCACGTTCGAGCGCCGCGCCGGCATGGCGATCGAACGCACCCTGTTCAAGTTCCATGCGTCCTGCTACCTCACGCACTCCACCATCGAAGCCGTGCGCCAGGCTTGCCGCGAGCACCGTATCGACCTGGATGCGCTCGAGTCGATGACCATCTTCGTGTCGGGTCCGCATCGTGGCGTGTGCGATATCGCCAACCCGCAGACCGGCCTGGAGATCAAGTTCGCGATCCAGCATCTGGCGGCGCTGGCGATGGACGGCGCGCCCACCGCGTCGCTCGCGCTGTACTCGCCCGAGACCGCGCTCGCGCCGCGCTATGTCAGGGCGCGGCAGCGGATCGCGCTGCAGGTGGTGCCTGGTCCCGATCGCAACGCAGCCACCGTCGAGATCCTTACGCGCGACGGCCGGACGCTGCGCGCGCAGGCCAATGTCGCGGTGCCGGCGGCAGACCTTGCCATGCAGTGGCGGCGCCTGGTCGACAAGGCGCAGGCCATCGTCGTGCCGCGCATCGGCGCGGCCAAGTTCGCGAAGCTGGTGTCGGTGGTCGACACGCTGGACCGGCTTCCTTCCGTCGAACCCTTGTTTGAGGCAATGCAATGACATCCACCCATCCCGCCAACGAGCGCGGCCCCGAAGTCCCTGCCGAGCCGGTCGTCGCCCGCCTGAAAGCAGAGGCCCGGCTGCGCGCCCGCGGCAACCGCTACGAGGACTTCGAGCCGGGCCGGCGCTTCGACCATCACTGGGGCCGCACCGTCACCGCGGCGGACAACACCCTGTTCTCGGTGCTGACGCTGCACTACAACCCGCAATACACCAACGAGGCGGTGGCGCGGGCCAACGGCCACCCGGGCGTGCCGGTCAATCCGCTGCTGGTGTTCAACACCGTGTTCGGCCTGTCGGTGGAAGACCTGTCCGAGGGCGGCGGTCCCTTTCTCGGGGTCGACGAGCTGGCCTATCTGCGGCCGGTCTATCCCGGCGAGACGCTCTATGCCAGTTCTGTGGTGGTGTCGCGCAGGCAGGCCAGCAACCGCCCGGGCTACGGCATCGTCACGTGGCACACGCGGGGCACCAATCAGCAGGGCGATGCAGTGATCGAATTCAAGCGTACCAATCTGGTCAGGATGAGGGGATAAGCATGTCAGGAGACGGTCTGGGTTACATGACGGAAGCGCGCTGCATGATTCGCGATGCAGCGCGCGAGTTCACGATGAAAGAGGTGCTGCCGGTGGCCAACGCGCTGGACGGCCCGGATGCGGAGATCCCGATGTCGCTGCGCGACAAGATGGCCGAGATGGGCTACTTCGGCATCACCATCCCGGAGGAATACGGCGGCCTGGGCCTCGGCATCTTCGAGTATTGCCTGATCTGCGAGCAGCTCTCGCGCGGCTGGATGTCGGTGGCGTCGATCGTCGCGCGGGCGCAGGGCGGCTGGATCATGAAGTCGATGCCCGAGGACATGCGCCGTGAATACCTGCCGCGCGTGGTACGCGGCGACTTCCTCAACGCCAGCGCGCTGTCCGAGCCCGATACCGGTTCCGACCTGGCGTCGATCTCGTGCCGCGCGGTGCCGGATGGCGATGAATGGGTGCTGACCGGCAACAAGTACTGGTGCACCTTTGCCGACGGCGCGGACTACCTGATCGTGTTCGCGCGCACCTCGGCGCCGCCATCGCCCGACAAGCGCTGGGAAGGTATTTCCTGCTTCATGATCGAGAAGCAGCGCGGCGGCTTCCCGGCTGGCATGACCGGCTCGCCGATCCCCAAGATCGGGTACTTCGGCTGGAAGACCTTCGAGCTGGCGCTCGACGGCGTGCGCGTGCCCAGGCGCAACCTGATGGGTCCGGAAGGCAAGGCCTTCCTGCTGATGGCCAAGGGGCTGGAGGGCGCCCGCGCGCATACCGCCGCACGTGCGATCGGCCTGGCGCAGGGCGCGCTGGAAGACGCGATCGCCTATTCGCTGGAGCGCCGCCAGTTCGGCATGCCGATCGCCGAGTACCAGGCGATCCGCTTCAAGATCGCCACCATGGCGACCGAGATCGAGGCGGCGCGCCAGTTGCTCTACTTCGTCTGCAACGAGATCGACAGCGGGCGCCGCTGCGACAAGGAGGCGTCGATGGTGAAGTACTTCGCCTCGGAGATGGCCGAGCGCGTGACCTCGCAGGCGCTGCAGATCTTCGGCGGCGCGGGCTATACCAAGCTGTTCCCGGTCGAGCGCTACTGGCGCGACGCGCGCCTTACCAAGATCTTCGAAGGCACTTCAGAGATCCAGCAACGCATCATCGCCAACAGCTTGCTCGGCAAGTCCGAGGTCGAGGGCATGATCGCCGGTCGCGCTTTCGGCGGGCAGGTCCGGCAGTCGAAGGAGGCCGCATGAAACCCTGCGCACTCACCAGCTCCGACGGGTACTTCGAGCACTTCGAGCCAGGCATGCTGATCCGCCATGCGCGCGGCAAGACGGTGACCGAGATGGACAACGTCATGCTGACCAACATGGTCATGAATACGGCCGAAGGGCACTTCAACGAAGACGCGATGCGGCGCGCCGCCGGCGGCATCTTCGCGCAGCGCGTGGTCTTCGGCGGGATCAACCTGTCGATGGTGCTCGGGCTTGCGGCGCAGGACACCGCCGAGCAATGCCTGCAAGAACTGACGCTGGACAAGATCCGCCTGTCGCATCCGGTGTTCCACGGCGACACGCTCTACGCCTTCACCGAGGTGCTGGGCAAGGAGGACGGCGAACGCGACGATGCCGGCATCGTCCGCTTCCGCCACTACGGCGTGAACCAGGAAGACAAGCTGTGCGTGCAGGCGGAGCGCACCGCGCTGATCAAGCGCAAGAGCCACTGGGGCGGGCGATGAGCGCGGATGGCGGCGTAGCCGGAGCGCTGGACGGCATGGTGGTGCTCGACCTGACCCAGATGCTGGCGGGCCCCTATTGCTCGATGATGCTCGCCGACCAGGGCGCGCGCGTGATCAAGATCGAGCCGCCCGGCGGCGACCAGACCCGGCGCAACGGCCCGCATCTCCACGGCGCGTTGCGGATGGAATCAGGCGGGTTTGGCGGCTACTTCGGCTCGATCAACCGCAACAAGGAATCGCTGGTGCTGGACCTGAAGCAGGCCGCCGGGCGTGAGACCTTGCTGCGGCTGGTGCGCGGCGCCGACGTGCTGGTCGAGAACTACCGCGCCGGCGTGATGGAACGCTTCGGGCTGGGCTATGAACGGCTCGCAGAGGAGAACCCGAAGCTGGTGTACGCGGCGCTGCGCGGTTTCGGCGACCCGCGCAGCGGCGAAAGCGCCTACGCCGGCTGGCCCGCGTACGATCCCGTCGCGCAGGCCATGGGCGGCATCATGGGGATTACCGGCCCGCAGCGCGGCGGCGCGCCGACCAAGATCGGCCCGGGCGTCGGCGACATCGTGCCGGCC
>JABFVP010000066.1 GCA_013362725.1 Cupriavidus sp. | reverse complement strand
CACCTCCAGCGCCTCGGCCACAGTGCCGCCGCGGTCATGAAAACCCACCAGGTCCTTCAGGTCGGCCCCGGCCATGAAGCCGCTGGCCTTGCCCGACGTGAGCACCGCCCCGCGCACGTCCTCGCGCCGCGAGATCTGCGCCGCGGCATCGGCCAGCGCGCTGCTGAACTCGGGCGTGAAGACATTCATCGGACGGCCGGGCACGTCGATGGTGAGCAGCGCGACACCGTCGGCGTCGACTTCGAATCGGATGGGGCTGGTCATGAAGGAGGTCGGAAAAAGACGTGAAGAGTCAGACGCGCTCGATCGCCATTGCGGTGGACTGCCCCGCTGCGGCGCACAGCGTCACCAGCCCCAGCCCGGCGCCACGGCGCTCCAGCTCGTCCAGCAGCGTGCCGGTGAGCATCGCGCCGGTGGCGCCCAGCGGGTGTCCCAGCGCGATGGCGCCGCCATTGGCGTTGATGCGCGCCGGGTCGATGTCGAAGTGCCGCGCATAGCGCATGGGGACCACCGAGAACGCCTCGTTCACCTCGAACAGGTCGATGTCGCCAATGGCCAGGCCGCAGCGCTTGAGCAGTCTTTCGGTGGCGGGCATGGGACCGCCCAGGCTCAGCAGCGGCTCGTCGGCGCACGACGCCGCGCCCACGATGCGCGCACGCGGCCGCAGGCCATTGCGAACGCCATAGTCGCGGCTGCCCAGCAGCATGGCGCAGGCGCCGTCGACGATGCCGCTCGAATTGCCTCCGGTGTGGATCGGCTCGATGTGCGCCAGGTGCGGATAGCGCTGCAGCACGATGGCGTGATAGCCCTGCGCGCCCGCGCCGGCAAAGGCAGGCTTGAGCTTGGCCAGGTCTTGCAGCGTGGTGCCCGGACGGTTGGCCTCGTCCTTGGCCAGCACGACGCGGCCCAGAAAGTCGCGCACCGGCAGCAGCGAGGCGTCGAAACGCCCTTCCGCCTGTGCGGTTGCGGCGCGGCGCTGGCTTTCCACCGCGTAGGCATCCACGGCCCCGCGGTCCACGCCGTCCAGCGCGGCCATCAGGTCGGCGGCCACGCCGTTCGGAATGTACGGGTACTGGCGGCCCACGGCCGGATCGGTGTAGACGGCACCGCCATCGCAGCCGATGGGCACGCGCGACATCGACTCCACGCCGCCGCCGATCACTGCGTCGGCCTGGCCCGAAGCCACCAGGCCGAAGCCCATCTTCAGCGTGTCGAGCGACGAGGTGCAGAAGCGGTTGAGCTGGTAGCCCACCACGCCGTCGCCGTAACCCGCCATGAGCAGCGCGGCGCGTGCGATGTCCGCGCCCTGTTCGCCCACCGGCATCACCACGCCCAGGCCCACGTCCTCGATCTGCGCCGGGTCCAGCGCATTGCGCTCGCGCAGCGCCTGCAGCACCTGCGCGGCCAGCTGGATCGGCGTGATCGGATGCAGCGCGCCGTCCGGGCGGCCCTTGCCGCGCGGCGTGCGTACGTGGTCGTAGATGAAAACGTCTTGGGTCATCGCAAGGGCGCTGCGCCGGTTGGCCCCAAGTCATTTGCGCGACAGCACATTAGGGCATCGGAGCAGAGGGATTCGTTTGTGCGAGGGCAGTTTAGGCAGCAGAATCGAACGCCGGAATCGTCGGAAGCGACGGAATTTCCAGCTCCAGACACCTCCTCCCCCGCTCCCCCGCATCAGCCCCCGTGCTCACTTCCGCCCGCATCCTCGAGACCAAGCTCAATCCCCCGGTCTTCATGGCCACCCAGGTGCTTCGCAGCGCCATTCGCGAGGAGATCAGCGGCTCGGCCGTCAAGCTGGTGCTGGTGCGTGCACCGGCCGGCTTCGGCAAGACCACCGCCATGGCGCAGATCCGCGAGCAGATGGACGCGCAGGGCCTTGCTACTGCCTGGCTCACGCTCGACCGCGCCGACAACGACGTCTCGCGCTTTCTCAACTGCCTGGCCGAGGCGGTGCAGCGCCTTGGCATCGACGCGCCGGCCGGCCCTGCGCCCTTCGACGCGGTGGCCGCGCTTGCCGCGTACGACTCTCCCTTCACGCTCTTCATCGACGACTTCTATGTGGTGCAGGAACCCGCCGTGCTCGGACTGGTGCGCGAGCTGGTCGACTACATGCCGCGCCGCGGCCAAATCGTGCTGGGCTCGCGCAGCCTGCCCGACCTGGGCCTGGGCCGGCTGCGCGCACGCGGCCAGCTCATCGAGATCGACACCGACCGCCTGCGCTTCTCGCTCGAAGAAACGCGCGACTTCTTCAGCCTGCGCCAGACCCACGCCGCGCGCAGCACCGCATTGCACGCGCCGCAGCAGGCCATGCCCGCCGACCTGCTTTCGCGGCTGCACAGCAAGACCGAAGGCTGGCCGGCCGCACTGTGGCTGGCCTCGCTCGCGCTGGAACGCCACGGCACCGAGACCGGCTTCATCGAACGCTTCTCCGGCTCCGACCGCGCCGTGGCCGACTACCTGGCCGAGGACGTGCTGGCGAATCAGCCCAGGGAGATCCGCGACTTCCTCCTGCGCACCAGCATCCT
>JABFVP010000716.1 GCA_013362725.1 Cupriavidus sp. | reverse complement strand
CTGACCGATTTCATCGCACGCCGGCTGCCGAAGAACATGTTGATGCGCTGGTCCACCACCAGCAGCACCGGCCGGTCCTTCTCCTCGGTGTAGACGCGCACATGGGGCTTGCCGGTGCGCGCGGTCACGCGCCAGTCCATGCTGCGGATATCGTCGCCGGGCAAATAAAGACGCAATTCCTCGAAGGTCAGCCCGCGCCCGCGCACGCGCGAGGCATGGCGCCCGGCCAGCACGCTGTGCACCGGCTGGCGCGGCAGGAAATGGAAGTCGCGCGCGGCCACCTCGAGCCGGGCCAGCGCCGCGGCATCCACGCTGACACCGGCCACCGCCTGCGAAGACGGCGCGTGCGCCGCCGCCGGGGCGGCACGGGCGATGGCGCGGAATGGCAGGCGCATGCAAGGCCCCCGCGCGGGTTCAGGCCACCGCCACCTGCTGCACCAGGCGCTCGATCACGGCATCGGCGCCGACGCCGGCGGCATGCGCCTCGTACGACAGGATCAGCCGGTGGCGGAACACATCGCCGACCACGGCCTGCACGTCCTCGGGCGTGACGAAGTCGCGCCCGTGCAGCCATGCGTGCGCGCGCGCCACCTTGTCGAGCCCGATCGAGCCCCGCGGGCTCACGCCCACCTGGATCCACTTGTCCAGATCGTCGTCGACAAGCTTGGGCGCGCGCGTGGCCTGCACCAGCGCGACGATGTAGCGCTCCACCGCCTCGCTGACATGGATGTCATGGATGGCTGCGCGCGCGGCGAAGATGGTTTCGGGCGCCAGCCGCACCGCAGCGCTCGCGCCAGCCGCCGCGCCGCCCGCCTCTTCCGCGCGCGCCAGCCTGACGATGTCGGCCTCGGCCTGCGCTTCCGGATAGCCCACGCTGACATGCATCAGGAAACGGTCCATCTGCGCCTCGGGCAGCGGATAGGTGCCCTCCTGCTCGATCGGATTCTGCGTCGCCATCACCAGGAACAGCGGCTCGAGCTTGTGGGTGGTGCCGCCGACGGTGACCTGGCGCTCTTCCATCGCCTCCAGCAGCGCCGCCTGGACCTTGGCCGGCGAACGGTTGACCTCGTCGGCCAGCACCAGGTTGGCGAACACCGGGCCGGGCTGGAAGCGGAACTCGCCCTTGCCGCCTTCGCTGAAGTAGATCTCCGAGCCGGTGATGTCGGCCGGCAGCAGGTCCGGCGTGAACTGGATCCGCGACAGCCGCGCATCGAGGTTGCGCGCCAGCATCTTGATGGCGCGGGTCTTGGCCAGCCCCGGCAGGCCTTCGACCAGCAGGTGGCCGTCCGCCAGCAGGCCCAGCAGCAGGCGCTCGATCATGCGCTGCTGGCCCACGATCGATTCGCCCATGCGCTGCTGCAGGGCCAGGACCTCGTCGCGTGTGCTCATGGGGCGTTCCTTGGGGTGTTCTCTGGTGCGGCCGGGGCGCGGCGGGCCTGCCCGCCGACGAACCACGCGTAGTAGGGATTGTCGGGATCGGCGCGCATGGCCTGTGTGATATGGCTGGCCCACGCCTCGCGGTCGCCGCGGTAGGCGTCGAGGCCGGCGCGGTAGAAGGTGTGCAGGATCTCGCGCTCGTGGCGCAGTTCTCGCCAGAAGGCATCGTCGGCGCCCGCCAGCGGCGGTTCGCTTTGCAGCGACAGCAGCCTGGACAGCGATTCCGGGAAGGCGTCGGGACGGACCCAGCCGGCGTACTCGATGCGCGGGCGGTCGTCGGTCACGGCCGGGGCGTCGGCCGCATACCAGTCCAGCCCGGCGCGATCGGTGACCCACGTGGCCAGCAGCGCGGCCGCCGAGCGCACGCCCACCGCCTGCAGCGCCGCGGCCACCTCGGGCTGCGCATAGCGCGCGCGGACCTGCGCCACATCCAGCGCCAGCGGCGACATCGAACCGACCAGCAGCATCTCGTGCAGCTCGGTGGTCCACAGCGTGGCGTGCGGGAACACGTCGAGGAAGCTGCGCACCAGCATGCGCGTATCGGCGTCGTTCTGCGTCGGCAGCGGCAGCCACTGCGCCACCAGGCCGCCAGGCTGCAGCCGCGTTGCCGCGAGCCGGTAGAAGTCGGTCGAATACAGGTTGGCGACGCCGGCGGCCGACGGCGGTGGCGGCTCCAGCGTGATCAGGTCGTACTGCTGCGGGCTCTGCAGCAGTTCGCGCCGGCCGTCGCGCAGCCGGATCTCCACGCGCGGGTCGGTGGCTACGCCGAAGTTTCCCTTGAAGCTGGGCACCGCGCGCGCGACCGGCGGCAGCAGCTCCGCCACCACGCGCCGCTCCAGCCCCGGCCACGCCAGCGTCGCGCCCGCGGTGATGCCGGTGCCGAGTCCGATCACCAGCGCCGACTTCGGCGTGCCGTTGTGCACGATCAACGGCAGCAGCGCCTGCAGCCGCATATAGCGCTGCGAGGTCATGGCATCGCCGGAATTGGACACGCCCTGGATGTAGAGGCGCCGAAAGCGGTTGGTGGCGGAGCTTTGCTCTACCACCGCCACGGTGGCGCCGCGCCCTTCCTCGTAGAACACCAGTTCGCCGCCACGCGCCCGCGCCAGCAGCGCGGCG
>JABFVP010000179.1 GCA_013362725.1 Cupriavidus sp. | reverse complement strand
GGGCTTGCCGCCATCGGCGTGCGGGAATAGGCGCGTGACGGGGGCGGGATGCGGTAAAGCCGCAATTGACAGGGCCGGAGGCATTTCCATAGGATTTTGGTCAGTATGCTGAATACACAACGCTTATCATCGGAACGGACAGGGCAATGACATCGTCGATGGAACCGGGTCACCCGGACGGCGCGCGCGGCCAGGGCGTCGGCGCCCGCGTGGCGCGCAAGGAGGACGCGCGGCACCTGCACGGCAAGGGCCGCTTCGTCGCGGATATCGCCATGCCGGATCTGCAGGAAGTGGCGTTCCTGCGCAGCCCGGTGGCGCACGCGCGGCTGCTGTCGGTGACCAAGCCGTCCCGGCACGCCGCGGCGGTGATCGTGCGGGAAGATATGACGGCGGCCAGCGACATCGTCGCCGACTCTGCCTTTCCGTCCTACCAGCCCTCCGCGCAGCCACCGCTGGCCAGCGGCAAGGTGCGCTTCGTCGGCGAACCGGTGGCGATGGCGTTCGCGGCCACGCGCGCCGAGGCCGAAGACATCGCCGAGCAGGTTGCCGTGTCGTTCGACGAGCTGCCCGCGCTGGCCGACGTGACTCAGGCCCGTCAGCTTGCCGGCGAGGTGCGCGTGCACGAGCACTGGCGCGACAACACCTTCCTGACGCTGACCGCCGACAAGAACTTCGAGGCGCGCCAGCGCGAGGCCACGGTCGTGGTGCGCCGCCAGATCGCCCTGGCGCGGCAGTGCATGGTGCCGATGGAAGGCAAGGCGGTACTGGCCTACTGGGACCATCAGTTCGACCAGCTGGTGGTCTACAGCGCGACGCAGGTGCCGCACATGATCCGCACGATCCTGGCGCATTGCCTGGGGCTGGAGCAGGAGCGCGTGCGCGTGATCTCGCCCGACGTGGGCGGCGCCTTCGGCTACAAGTGCGTGCTGCAGCAGGAAGAGTTGTGCGTCGCGTGGCTGGCGCTGACGTACAAGCGCCCGTTCCGCTTTATCGAGGACCGGCGCGAGCACCTGACCGCCGGCGCCAACTCGCGCGAGCACCACTACGACATGACCGCCTATGCCGATGCGCGCGGCCGCCTGCTGGCGCTCGACGCAAAGATCGTGATCGATGGCGGCGCCTATTCGGTGTGGCCGTTCACCATCGGGCTGGAGCCGGGGCAGGCGATCGGCAACCTGCCGGGGCCGTACGCCTTCGATGGCTACCGCTGCGAAACCGCTTGCGTGGCGACGAACAAGCCGGGCTTCGTGCCCTATCGCGGCGTGGCACGCACCGGCGTCTGCTTTGCGATGGAACTGATGATCGACGCCATCGCCCGCGAAGTCGGGCGCGAGCCGTGGGAAGTGCGCTGCGAAAACCTGGTGCCGCCCGAAGCGATGCCCTATGTCAACGTCACCAACAAGCATTTCGACGGCGGCGATTACCCGGGCAGCGTGCGCAAGGCCATGGAGATGATCGGCCTGCCCGCGATCCGCGCGCGCCAGCAGGCGGGGCCGCAGGGCAGCACCTATGTCGGCGTGGGCTTCGGCACCTACACCGAGCAATCGGCCCACGGCACCTCGGTGTTCGCCGCGTGGGGCACGCCGGTGATTCCGGGATTCGATTCGGCGACGGTGCGCATCACGCCGGACGGCGGGCTGGAGGTGCGCGTAGGCGTGCATTCGCACGGACAAGGCATGGAGACCACCTTCGCGCAGATTGCCAACGAGATCCTCGGCATCGACATCGCGCGGATCAAGGTCGTGCACGGGGATACCGGCCTGACGCCGTTCTCGACCGGCACGTATGCGTCGCGCTCGCTGGTGATGTCCGGCGGCGCGGTGTCGCGCGCGTGCAAGGCGCTGCTGCCGCGGCTGCTGAAGATCGGCGCGCATATGCTGGGCCAGCCGCAGGATGCCGTGGTGTTCCGCGATGGCGCCGTCGCGGCCGGGGACGCGGGCACGGCCGATATCGCGCGCATTGCCAACGCCTGGTACATCAACCCGCACCTGTTGCCGCCGGACGTCGACGCACAGGGGCTGGAAGTCACGATGGGCTTCAAGCCCGCCGTCGATACCGGCAGCTTCACCTATGCCACGCATGCCGTGGCGGTGGAGGTCGATACCGACTCCGGCCACGTCGAGATCCTCGACTACGTCGTGGTGGAGGACTGCGGCACCATGATCAACCCGATGGTGGTGGAAGGGCAGACTTACGGCGGCGTCGCGCAGGGCATCGGCACCGCGATGTTCGAAGCCATGCACTACGACGGCAACGGCCAGCCGCTGGCGTCGACTCTGGCGGACTACATGCTGCCGGGGCCGACCGAGATCCCGTCGATCCGCATCCATCATTTCGAGACGCCGTCGCCGCATACTGAGTTCGGCGCGAAGGGCATGGGCGAGGGCGGGGCGATCGCGCCGCCGGCAGCCATCTTCAATGCCGTCAACGACGCGCTGCGCGCTTTCGGCGTCGAGCTGAAAGAGACGCCGCTGACGCCGCGCAGGATCCTGGAAGCGCTGGACGCGGCCGAGGCCGATACGCATAACCGGAAGGCAGCCTGACCGATGAAAGCCGTT
>JABFVP010000437.1 GCA_013362725.1 Cupriavidus sp. | reverse complement strand
GCAGGCGGTCCAGCATGCCCCGGCCCACGGCGCCGCCGCGGGCAGCCATCCGATGTAGCGGGGAGGCCGCGGGGCGCGGTTCAGCCCACCGCGCGCGGGCGCACGCGGCTGGCGGCTTCCTTGGCGCGCGTGCGCGCGGTGTCGACGTCGTCGGCATAGGCCAGCGCCACGCCCATGCGGCGCCGGGCAAAGCTCTCCGGCTTGCCGAACAGCCGCACCTCGGTCTGCGGCACGCGCAGGGCCTGGTCGACGCCGTCGAAGACCACGCCCTGCGCCTCGACGCCGCCGTAGATCACGGCGCTGGCCCCGGGGCTGCGCAGCGTGGTGTCGACCGGCAGGCCGAGGATGGCGCGCGCATGCAGCTCGAACTCGTTCTGCCACTGCGTGGCCATGGTGACCATGCCGGTGTCGTGCGGGCGCGGGCTGACCTCGCTGAACCAGACCTGCTCGCCCTTGACGAACAGCTCCACGCCGAACAGGCCCATGCCGCCCAGGTCGGCGGTGACCGCCTGCGCGATGCGCTGGGCACTGGCGAGCGCGGCCGGATGCATCGGCTGCGGCTGCCAGCTCTCGACATAGTCGCCGCTGACCTGCACGTGGCCGATCGGCGCGCAGAACTGCGTCTCCACCTGGCCGCTGGCGCCCACCGCGCGCACCGTCAGCAGCGTGATCTCGTAGTCGAAATCGATAAAGCCCTCGACGATGACGCGGCCGTGGCTGACGCGGCCGCCGGCCATGGCGTAGTCCCACGCCGCCCGCACGCCCTCGGGGCCGTCGATCTTGCTCTGGCCCTTGCCCGAGCTGCTCATCACCGGCTTCACCACGCAGGGGTAACCGATGCCGCCATCGATGGCGGCCTGCAGTTCTTCCAGCGAATCGCAGAACTTGTACGGGCTGGTGGGCAGGCCGAGCGACTCGGCGGCGAGCCGGCGGATGCCTTCGCGGTCCATGGTCAGGCGCGCGGCGCGCGCCGTCGGAATCACGCGCACGGTGCCGGCGGCTTCCAGCGTTTCCAGCATCGGCGTGGCGATGGCCTCAATCTCGGGCACCACCAGGTGCGGCTTCTCGGCTTCGATCAGTGCCTTGAGCTGGTCCGGGTCGCTCATGGCGATGGTGCGCGCATGATGCGCGACCTGCTGGCCGGGCGCGTTGTCATAGCGGTCGACCGCGATGGTCTCGACGCCCAGGCGCTGCAGCGCGATCAGCACCTCCTTGCCGAGCTCGCCGGAGCCAAGCAGCATCACTTTGGTGGCGGAGGGGGAAAGGGGCGTTCCGAGGGTGGTCATGGCGGCAGGGCGGCAAGGCGCAGGGAAAACCGAGATTGTACGTGCTGCCGCGCGTGCCGGCGCCGCCGGACCTAGTCTTCGGCGTCGCGCGAGCTGGTGGGGCGCCGCGCCGCCTGGTCCTTGCGGTCGGCCGCCTCGGCCTCGGCCGGGCTCGACGCGACGCCATACATGCCGTGGCGCGGGGTGCCCGGGGGCAGGTTGCCGAGATCGGTGGGCTGGTAGGGGTGCGGCCCCGGCGGCGGCTGCGAGGTATCGCTGGACGGATGCGCGCGGCCGGTGAGCTTCTCGTCCTGCGTGACGCTGTGGCCGCCGTAGTGGTAGTCGGTCAGCGAGCCTTCATGCGCCGGGGCCGACGGGGCCGGCGCGCCGGAGATATCGGTCACGCGTACCGGAATCGACGGATAGACCTGCTGGGCACCGGCGATCGCCATCTCGGGCGAGTCGAACTCGCCGTCGAGCCGCTCCGGCGCACCCTTGCCGGTGCGCATTTCCAGATGCCAGCGGCCGTCTTCCGGGCCGCACACCAGGATTTCCTGTTCGGTCGAGGTCATGGGGCCTCCTTCGGTCTGGGCGTTGCGTCTCTGCGCAGACAGGCAGGAACCGTTCCAGCGGCGCGGCCCGCGCCGTACCGCCCTGTGCGCGCGTCGCGTGACGCCAGATTTACAATGCGCGCCCGTTCTTACCGTCGCCGCGCTCAGGACGTCGCCATCAGCGGCGGCCGCGGCCGCGTCACCACCGCGAAAGCGATCTGCGCGAGCCCCGCCGCCAGCCCCAGCGCGACGCCGGCCTGCCAGGCCACGGTATAGGAGCCGAGCGCGTCATAGACTAGTCCGCCGCCGAAGGCGCCGACAAAGCTGCCGATCTGGTGGCTGCAGAAGGCCACGCCGCCCAGCATCGCCTGCCAGCGCAGGCCAAAGGTCTCGGCGATCCAGCCCGACACCAGCGGCGCCACGCCCAGCCACAGGAAGCCCATCACCGCGGCGAACACCAGCGTGCTCTGCGGCGTCGGCGCCGACGAGAAATACCACGTCAGCGCCAGCGAACGCAGCGTATAGATGCCGCCCAGCAGCATCAGCTTGTTGTAGCGGCCGCCGGCCCAGCCGAAGAAGATGCTGCCCAGCACGTTGAAGCCGCCGATCACGCCCAGCGCCTCGGCGCTGAGCATCGGGTCCATGCCGCACACGTCCAGATACGACGGCAGGTGCGTGGTCAGGAACACCAGCTGCATGCCGCAGACAAAGTACGCCAGCGCCATCACCACGAACGGCGCGTG
>JABFVP010000609.1 GCA_013362725.1 Cupriavidus sp. | reverse complement strand
CCCAGGTGGCGTACGCGCTGGCGGTGAAGGCCGGCGCGCACGTGCTGGTGACCGGCGATGCCGCCGAGCACGACATCGTGCGCGCGGTCTGCGCCGCTGCCGGCCACGCGCGCGTGGTGCCGCTCGCCGGCGCCCTGCGCCTGGGCGAAATGGGCGCGCTGCTGGAAGCCGCCGACCTGCTGGTGTCGAACAACACCGGGCCGGTCCACCTGGCCGCCGCGCTGGGCACGCCGGTGGTCGACCTGTATGCGCTGACCAACCCGCAGCACACGCCGTGGCAGGTGCCGCACCGCACGCTGTTCGCCGATGTGCCGTGCCGCTATTGCTACAAGAGCATGTGCCCGCAGGGACACCATCGCTGCCTCGAAGACGTGCCGGCCGCGCACGCGGTGCAGGCCGCGCTGGCGCTGCTGGGCGGCAATCCCGACAGCATGCCCGCGGTCGAACTGCCGTGGCCGGGCGTGGTCGCAGCCGCTGCGGCGCCTGCCGAGTTCGATGCCGTGCCGGCGATGCCGGACGACAGTGCCACCCGCCATATCCCACACGACGAGGCCGACCATGTACACCCTTGGCATTAACGCCGCCTACCATGATTCCGCCGCCTGCCTGGTGCGCGACGGCGAGGTCATCGCCGCGGCGGAGGACGAACGCTTCACCCATATCAAGCATGGCAAGCGCCCGGTGCCGTTCACGGCGTGGGAGCTGCCGTTCCACGCCATCGACTATTGCCTGGGCGAAGCCGGCATCGCGCTGCGCGACGTCGACCCTGTCGCCTACGCCTTCGATCCCGCGCTGATGCTGGGCGCGCGCCGGCATGACGCCACCGTGACGCTGCCGCTGGAGCCGTCGGCGCACGGCGCTGCCAGCGGGCACGAGTCGCCGTGGGATCCGCTGTTCCTTTCGTACGTGGTCAACGCGCCGCGGCAACTGGCCGGCGGCGCGCCGCACCACCTGGCCGCGCGCTTTCGCGGCGTGCGCCATGACGGGCCGTTCCGCTGGCATTTCGTCGAGCACCACATGGGACATGAAGCCAGTGCCTTCCTGGCGGCGCCGTTCGCGCGTTGCGCGGTGCTGACCATGGACGGGCGCGGCGAGCGCGCCGCCACCAGCTATGGCGTGTTCGACGGCAAGGAGTACCGGCGCATCAAGCAGATCGACCTGCCGGACTCGCTCGGGTTGCTGTACGAACGCGTCACGCGCCACCTGGGCTTCCTGCATTCGTCTGACGAGTACAAGGTGATGGCGCTGGCTTCCTACGGCAAGCCCGCGCATCTCGACGTATTCCGCGACATGGTCCGGCGCGATGCCGAAGGCGGCTACCACGTGGCGCAACCCGACCTGGAAGTGTTGCTGGGGCCGCCGCGCCAGCGCGGCGAGGCCTTCGGCGCCGCGCATTTCGATATCGCGCGCTCGCTGCAGGAGGTGCTCGAGGAAACCGTGGTCGGCATGACCACCTGGCTGGCCGAGGCCACCGGCGAACGCCAGCTGGCCATGGCCGGCGGGGTGGCGCTGAACTGCGTGATGAACGCACGCGTGCGCGACCAGAGCCCGTTCGACGAGGTCTGGGTGCAGCCGGCTGCCGGCGATGCCGGCACCGCGCTGGGCGCGGCGCTGTGGATCGACTTCCTGCAGCGCGGACGCCCGGCGCGGCAATGGTCGATGGAACACGCCTACCTGGGGCCGGCGTATGGCGAGGACGAGATCGCGGCCTTCCTCGACTGGGCCAAGCTGCCTTACCGCCGGCTCGACGACCTGGCCGGGCAGACTGCCGAGCTGCTGGCGCAGAACAAGATCATCGGCTGGTTCCAGGGGCGCATGGAGTTCGGCCCGCGCGCGCTTGGGGCGCGCTCGATCCTGGCCTCGCCGATCGATCCCGGCATGCAGCAGCGGCTGAACCAGATCAAGGACCCCGAAGACTTCCGCCCGGTGGCGCCGGTGGTGATGCAGGAGCGCGCGCCGGACTGGTTCAGCGCGGCCAAGCCCGGCCGCGGCGAAGCGCCGTTCATGCTGTTCATCTACGACGTGCGCCCCGAGCAGGCAGCGCGCATCCCGGCGGTCTGCCACGTCGACGGCACCGCGCGCGTGCAGACCGTGCGCCGCGAGCAGAACCCGGCCTACTACGACTTGCTGGCCGCGTTCGAGCAGCGCACCGGCGTGCCGATCCGGGTCAACACCTCGTTCAACACGCGCGGCGAGCCCATCGTGTGCACGCCGCGCGATGCGGTCGAGTGCTTCTGGACCTCGCCGCTGGACGCGCTGGTGATCGGCCCGTTCCTGCTGGAGAAACCCGGCGCCGCAGGCGCCCAGGGGCAGACGGGAGGCGCCCATGGACAGGCCTGAGCCAAGCGTCGCGGTGGTGGTCCCCACCTGGCGCCGGCCGGCGCTGCTGGCGCGCTGCCTGCAGGCGCTGTGCGCGCAGCGACTGCCCGCGCATGCGTACGAGATCATCGTTGCCGACGATGGCTGCGAGGCCCGTATCGAACGGCTGGTGGCGCTGATGGCCGCGCAGCATCCGCACCATGCGCTGCGCTATGTGCCGGTGCCTGGAACGCAGGGGCCGTCGGGC
>JABFVP010000146.1 GCA_013362725.1 Cupriavidus sp. | reverse complement strand
AGACCGTCGGCCGGTGAACCCAGGCGCGTGGTTGCGCCCAGCGTTTGCGTGCCGTCGGTGACCTTGCTGGTCAGCGGCACGATGACCTTGCTGAGCGAGTTGGTGACCTGTGCGACGGCGCCATCGGACAGCACCGTTTGCAGCTTGTCGCCGCCGCCCTGCACCACCGTGCCGACCTTCTGGACCAGGCCGCCCACCGGCGTGGTCAGCGGTGCCAGCGGCGCCAGCTTCTCGGTGCCCAGGCCCTTCACCAGCGCGCCGCCGCTGACCACGGCGTCGCCCACTTCGCGCACCACGTTGCCGGTGCTGGACACGGTCACGCCAACCGGGTTGTCGACCGAGCCCATCTGCCCGAGGCCGTCGCGCTCGCCGGTGCCGAGCGCGCCGACCGCTTCGCCCGCATTGGCCACCACCCCGCCCGCGCCCTTGCGTGCGTCGGTGGGCAGCAACGGCAGCGGTGCGTCCTGGATCGACTTGCCGATCTCGCTGACGGCATTGCCTGCCGACACCACGGCGTTGCCCGTGCCTTCGGTGACCTTGGCGGTGGGCGTGGTCTGCGCCGCGGCCGGCGGCGGCGGCGTGACCGGCGTATCGGCGCCACCGCCGCTGGGCTGCGGATTGGCGCCGCTGCCGCCGCCGCTCGACGAGCAGCCCGACATCAGCAAGGCAAGGGCGGCCATGCCGGCCGCGGCCAGCGAGGTCATGGAAAGCGGTACGGGATGCTTGGTTTTCATTGTGCTTCTCCTGTCTGGTTGGCCGTGGCGCTGCCAGGCCGTCTTTTCTTGTGAACCGCCGCATGGAATGCCGACGAGCGCTCGCTGTTGTCCCGCTTTGTGCCACCTGCGTGCCATCCTCATCAGTCATGGCAACACAGTGGCACGCGAAATCGTCGGCGCGTCGGGAGAACAAATGGCAAGGCGCGTGCCAGCGTGGCAAGGTGGGCTGGCGCACAGACCCGCGGGCCGCTTGCATGCCTTGCGCGGCGCGGCTTGCAGGGCGGAACGGGGTAACGGCAAAGCCTGCGTACGCAGCATCGCGGCCCGGGCCAGACGTGTTACGTGCTACGTAACGTGTTCCGGGCATGCGGGAACACGCAGCGGCAGCGCCGCGGGCACGCCACGGCCGCTTGAGCGCTGCCTATGACCGCGCGGTTTTGTTCCCCGCGCACGACACACGTTACGTAACGCGTAACGCGCCCCGCCCTCCGCGCCCACGCCCCGCCCGGTCTCGCGGCGCTTTCCACCGGCACCGCGCAGGCCGCATGCCGCAAGGGCTGGCGGTTGCCATACCCGACTTCGGCGGGGTCTGTGCGGTAGCACCCCAAAGGGCTGGCATACCGATTGCGCCATTACCGTCACCGCCGCACGCAGCAGACAAACGCGTTGCGCGGCCGAGCGATTGAAACGACGGGAATGAAGGAACAGATCATGGGCAAACAACAACTCGCCGTAACGGCACTCCTTGCAACCCTGCTGGCACTGGGCGGCTGCGCCAGCGGCAGCGGATCGACGTCGATGGGCACCAGCGATACCGCCGGCACCAACGGCGGTACTAATGGCGGTACTAATGGCGGTACTAGCGGCGGTACCAATGGCGCCAACAGCGGAGGCACCGGCGGCACGGGTGGCGGCACCGACCTGGCCGGTGGCGGTACCGGTGGCACGGGTGGCACCGGTGGCACGGGCGGGGGCAATGGTGGCAACACCGGTGGCAATACCGGCGGCGGCGAGACGCCCACCGCGCTGGCCCCGACCGCGACCGTGATCAACAACGCAGGCACAGTGCTGGGCAATACGGGCAGCACCGTCAGCGACCTCGGCAACCAGCTTGGCAACGCCAACCTGCCGCTGGTGCCGGGCCAGACCCAAAGCGGGCTGGGCGGCGTGGTGGCCGCGACCGGCGATGCCGTCGGCGCGCTGGCCACCGGCCTGCAATCCGGGCTGGGCAGCATGCCCAGTTCGACCAACCCGGTCGGCACCACCGTCGGCAGCACCGGCAACGTGGTGACCGAACTGGGCAAGGCGGTGACCAGCGCCGGCACCGCGGTAAGCGGCCTGGGCACCGGCCAGCTGGCACCGCTGGCGCCGCTGACTTCGCCGCTGGGCGCGGTGGTCGGCACGCTGGGCAATACCGTCGGCAACACCGGCGGGACACTGACTTCGGTGTTGTCGAGCGGTGCGGTCGAGCAGGTGACCATCACCACCAGCAAGCTGATCGTGCCGATCACCTCGCAATTGACCAGCACCACGCAGTCACTGGGCGCGGCCACCGGCCTGGGCGCCCCGACCAGCAGCCTGCTGGCAACCGTGGGCGGCGCGCTGGCCAGCGCCGGGACCAAGCTGCAACAGACCAACACGCCGGTGGTCGCGGGCGTCGGCGGCGTGGTCAACGCCACCGGCACCACGGTGGCCTCGCTCGGCGGCGCGGCGAATGGTCCCGCCAGCGGCAGCGGGCTGGGCGCGCTCGGTCCGGTACTGGCACCGGTTACCACGCTGGCCGGGGGGCTGGCAGGCGGGGCAGGCGCCGGCGGCACGGGTTCGCCGCTGGCGCCTGTCACCGGCCTGGTCGGCAGCGTCACCGGAGGGCTGACCGCCGCCACCGCCAACACGCCGCTGGCACCGGTCACGTCGCTGGTCAGTGGCGCGGTGGGCGGCCTGGGCAGCGCCACTGGCGGTACCGGCGGTTCGCCGCTGGCTCCGGTCACCGGCGCGGTGAGCGGCGTGGTGAATGGCGTGGTCGGCAGCGTTGGCGGCGCAACCACCGGCACTGGCACTACCAGCCCGCTGGCACCGGTCACCAATGTCGTCTCCGCCGTGACCGGCGGCGCCACCACCGCGGGCAGCAGCACCACCAAGGGCTCGACCACCGGGCCCATCGGTGGCCTGGTTGGCGGTCTGCTCGGCGGCCTGACCGGCACGCTCGGCCAGAAGTAATCCTGCCTTGACCGCTGCCCCGGCGATCGCGGGCAGCGGTGCTCACCTGATTCAACGTAGCGGCCACGCGCTGGACCGGCAACATCGGCCAGCAGGCGCCCGGGGGTAGCGGCAATCCCCACGCCCGTGGCACGCGACGTCAATAGCCGCAGTGTTTCTTACAGGGGTTTTGCCATGCGTGCACGTCATCGCGTTGCCGCGCTGCTGGTCGGCGTCGGCGCGTTCCACCACGGCCTGGTCCAGGCCGATCCGCGCAGCCCGGTCCAGGGCGATCCGACCCAGACGCTTCCCAAGATTGCGCCGGCCCGGCCCGACAGCCGCGTGACCGTGCAGGTCGAGCGGCCGCAGCCTGCCATGCAGGAGCTGCTCAACGCGCGCCTGACGCCGCGGCGCTTTCGCATCGAGGGCGCGAAGACGCTGCCGTTCGAGGAAGTGGCCGCGCGGTTCACGCCGCTGGCCAACCGCGAGATCACGGTGGCGCAGCTGCTGGAAGCCGCCAATGCGGTGACGCAGATGTACAGGGAGCGCGGCTACCCGCTGTCGTTCGCGTTCGTGCCGGCGCAGGACTTCGCCAACGGCGATGTGCTGGTCACGGTGGTGGAAGGCTACGTCGCCAAGGTAACGGTGACCGGCAAGGCGGGCCCGGCCGAGCGCCGCCTGCGCGCCATCGCCGAGAAGCTGCAGCAGGACCGCCCGCTGCGCCAGGACCGTTTCGAGCACTACGTCAACGCGCTCGCGCTGCAGCCCGGGCTGCAGGTGGCGGCGACGGTGCAGCCGCCCACCACCACCGACGGCGCCTGCGAGATGGTGCTCGACGTCAAGCGCAAGCCTTTCACCTTCGGCACCGGCATCGAATACATGTCGCCGGGGCTGCGCGCCATCGCCACGGCCACCACCAACAGCCTGACGCCGCTGGGCGAGCAGATCTCGGTGTCGGCGCTGTTTCCCAAGGGCCGCGACAGCGAGGAATACTATGCCGCCAGCTATGCGCAGCCGCTCGGCACCGAAGGCATGGTGGCGCGGCTCAATGCCTCGCACTATCGCGGCGTGCCGCAGAACGCGACGCTGGCGCCGATCGGCTTCAACCCGCGCTATGTCAACGACACCAAGCGCATCGGCGGCACCCTGAGCTATCCGCTGCTGCTGTCCAACGCGCATACGCTGACACTGACCGGCGGCGTCTACGGCGCCGACCAGTTCGAGCGCTATACCCACACCGCCACCGGCACGCGCGTGACGCTCGGCACCAACGTGCGCGTGGCCACGGCGGAGCTGACCTATCTGCAACGCGGCGAAGGCGTCAGCCGCAATGCCACGCTGGGCCTGTACAAGGGTTTCGATGCGCTGGGCGCGAGCCGCCAGAACAACAACAACGACCTGAGCTTCTTCCGCACGCGGCTGCTGCTGTCGCAATCGAAGGACCTGCCCGCGGGCTTTGGCCTGACCGTGGCCGCCGCCGGCCAGTACAGCGGCGACCGGCTGGCCTCGGGCGAGCAGATCAGCTTTGGCGGACGCTTCTTCGGCCTGGGCTACCCCGCCGGCGAAGTCGCGGGCGACAAGGGCTGGGGCGCGTCGGCGGAAATCAGCCGGCTGTTCCTGCCGGACCTGACCTACCTGCGCACGATCCAGCCCTATGTGTCGGCCGACGTGGCGCGCGTGTATTCGAACAGCGTGTCGCTGTCGCACCGCAGCCTGTCGTCGGTGGCGCTGGGGGCGCGCTTCTCGGACCGTCGCTACTACACGCTGGACCTGTCGCTGGCACAGCCGGTCGGCGACAAGCCGACCAATGCCAGCCGCCGCTCGCCGCGCATCAACATGATCTATTCGTACCAGTTCGACTGAGTCCTGGCGTTTCCAAGGTTCCCTGCACGGCCGGCGGCAGTTCAGCGCCGGCCGATTTTTTTGGCCGCCCGGCGCAGCGGGCTACATGCCGCAAGTCCGCGACATTTTGGTCATGTACGCAATTGTCAACTTGACCAGTCAACTGCACTCAAATGATAATCCTTCTCATTATTGTTTAGTTTTACGATGCGGGAGGGTAAAAGTGCAGTATTCGGCAGTCATAACAAGAAGGAGCCGCGGGAAGCTGGGTACCGTTCCTCGATTGACCGGCATGGTCGGCGCAGCGGTTGCCGCGGCACCGCTCGCCGCGCAAGAGGCGCCCAAGCCGGTCAACCTGCCGCAGGTGACGGTCACCGGCGACAGCGGGTTCAAGGCGGAAAGCTCGTCGTCGATCAAGAACCCCGAGCCGCTGCGCGATACGCCCCGCTCCATCACGGTGATTCCGCAGGAGGTCATCCAGAGCACCGGCTCGACCACGCTGACCGACGTGCTACGCACGGTGCCGGGCATCGCGTTCGGCGCGGGCGAGGGCGGCAACCCGGTCGGCGACCGGCCGTTTATCCGCGGCTATGACGCGCAGGCCAGCACCTTCCTCGATGGGTTCCGCGATATCGGCGCGCAGTCGCGCGAGCTGTTCAACGTCGAGAATGTCGAAGTGACCAAGGGCCCGGCCGGCGCCTACGACGGCCGCGGCTCGGCCGGCGGCAGCATCAATATCACCAGCAAGGCGCCCCGGCTGGGTAATTTTGCCGAAGGCAACATCGGCGTCGGCAACGCGCAGTACGTGCGCGGCACCGCCGACGGCAACTGGCAGTTCGCCGACCACGCGGCGTTCCGGCTTAATGCGATGTTCCACGACCAGGACGTCGCCGGCCGCGATGCCGTGCACCAGAAGCGCTGGGGCGTGGCGCCGTCGGTGGCGTTTGGCCTGGGCACCGACACGCGCCTGACGCTGTCGTACTACCACATGCAGACCGACGACATCCCCGACGTCGGCATCCCGTACAACAACCCGGCCTTCACCGCGCGCCGCGACGGCCGGCCCCGCACGCGCCAGGCGGGCGACGGCTCGCCGGTCAACGTGCCGCGCAGCACCTACTACGGCCTGCTCGATCGCGACTTCCGCAAGGACCAGGCCGACATGGGCACGATCCGCTTCGAGCATGATTTTTCGCATGCGCTGAAGTTCCGCAACCAGACCCGCTTCTCGCGCACCAACCAGGACTACATCTACACGCAGCCTGACGACAGCAAGGGCAATATCTACTACGATCTGCTCTGGCGCCGCGTGAACACGCGCTATTCCACCGCACGCACGGTGGCCAACCAGACCGACCTGTCGGGCGAGTTCCTGACCGGCGCGATCAAGCACAAGTACGTCTTCGGCGTCGAGTTCTCGCAGGAAAAGAGCGAGAACGATACCTACAACGTCGACACCGGCAACAGCAGCTGCCCCAATGGCGCGGGCGCCGCCGGCGGCTACAACTGCACCACGCTGCTCAACCCCAATCCCAACGACCCGTGGGCCGGCAGCATCGCGCGCGCCAACAACCCGACCAACGCCAAAACCAACACGGCGTCGGTGTACCTGTTCGACTCGGTCGAGCTGAGCAAACAGTGGATCGTCAACGGCGGGGTGCGCCTCGACAGCTACCGCTCGCGCTTCACCGCGGCACGCGCGGCCAACGGCTCGCGTGCGGAATACTCGCGCGACGACAACCTGTTCAACTACCAGCTGGGCGTGGTGTACAAGCCGGTGGAACACGCCAGCTTCTACGTGTCGTACGGCACCTCGTCGACCCCCGCAGGCGCGTTCCTGGCGCAGGGCTCGGACCCCAACGGCCTGGCCCCGGACCGCAGTGGCAACCGCGGCGACCAGCTCGCGCCGGAAAAGAACCGCTCGTTCGAACTGGGCACCAAGTGGGACGTGCTGAAGAACCGGCTGGCCCTGACCGCGGCGATCTTCCGCATCGAGACCACCAACGCCCGCATCGTGCAGCAGGACGGCACCGCGGCCATGGCCGGCAACAAGCGCGTGGACGGCTTCGAGCTGGGCTTCTCCGGCAACCTCACCGAGAAATGGGCCATGTTCGGCGGCTACACCCACCTGAAGAGCGAGCTGCGCAACAACGGCGGCGCCGGCGCGGCCTTCGGCCTGACCGATGGCCAGGCGTTCCCGAATACGTCGGAAGACAGCTTCAGCCTGTGGACCACGTACCAGCTGCTGCCCAACCTGACCATCGGCGGCGGCGCGTACTACGTGTCGAAGATCTGGGGCAACCAGGGCACCAACAAGTGGGTGCCGCCGTACTGGCGCTTCGATGCCATGGCCGCATACCGGATCAACAAGAACGTGGCGCTGCAGCTGAACGTGCAGAACCTGACCGACAAGACCTACTACAGCCAGGCCTATACCTCGCACTATGCGACCGTGGCCCCGGGCCGCACCGCGGTGCTGAACCTGAACCTACGCTACTGAGGGCGGCGGCCGCCCGGGCCGCACCACGGGCACGCGGCCGGCTCCGGCCGCGTGCCGCCTTGCCTTTCAACCGAAGCCCTGTGTATGGATACCCTGCCCTTTCGCGTCGCCACGCCGGTTGAACTGGAACAGCTCGGTCCTGCCGGACTGCGCGACAAGCTGGCCGGCCCGCCGCAGCTGGCGCTGCCGTGGCTGGGCGGCGCCGCGGTGGCAGGCCACCTCGACGCGCAGATGGTGCTGGGCCAGTGGTTCCTGGCGGGACATGGCGTCGCGCGCGACCCGGTGCAGGCGTTCGCGTGGTTCAAGCACGCGGCGCACGCCGGCCATGCGGGCGCGGCCAACCTGGCCGGCCGCTGCTACGAGAACGGCTGGGGCACCGCGCCGGACGAACGCGCCGCCGCGCACTGGTACACGCTGGCGGCCGAGCGCGGCTCGGACTGGGGCATGTACAACCTGGCCACGACGCTGGTGCTGGGCCGCGGCATCTCCGCCGACCGGCGCGCCGCGCTCGGCTGGTACCAGCGCGCGGCGGCGCTGGGCCATGCCAAGTCGCTCAATATCCTGGGCGGCTTCCATGAAGACGGCTGGGAGGTGGCGCAGGATCCGGCGCGCGCGGTCGGGTACTACCGCCAGGCGGCCGAAGGCGGCGATTTCCGCGGCCAGTTCAACTATGCGCGCATGCTGGCGCTGGCGGGGCGCGAGGCCGAAGCGCAGCAGTGGATCCGGCTGGTGCCGCAGACCGCCACCGGCGCCTTTATCGACAAGATGCTCGCGTTCCTGCGCGACGCGCCGCAGCCGGCGCTGCAGCGCCTGTACGCGCATGCCAGCGAGGCCGCGCAGGTGGAACCGGCGGCCGCTGCCGCAGCCTGTACGCGGTGAGGGATCAGGTCACGCGGAAGCCAACCTTCAACGTGACCTGGTAGTGCGCGATCTTGCCGTTCTGGATATGGCCGCGCGTTTCCACCACTTCGAACCAGTCGATGTTCTTGATGGTCTCGCCGGCCTTGGCGATGGCGCTCTGGATGGCCTGGTCGCAGCCGTCGGGCGAAGAGCCGACGATCTCGACCAGCTTGTAGGTGTGGTTGGTCATGGCCTCTCCTTGGCGGCCGTGGCCGCACGGGTTGCATCCATCATAGGCGCCGGCCGCGGATAGTCCCAAGGCCGCGGCAAGACGCCGTGCGTGCCACAGATCCTGTTACACAATCCCGCTTTGCCAGTGGCGTATGCGGCTGCTACGCTGCGTCCCGCCCCGGACAGGTGCGGCGCGCGGCGCGCGCACGCTGTCCTTCACCGACGCCAAGATCCGCCGTGACTTATCGCTTCATTCGCCGGGCCGTGCTGGGCCTGGGCCTGGCCGCCGCCCTGTCGGCCTTCACTTCCTTCAGTCCCTTCGCGCTGCTGGCGCACGCCCGTTCCACCTCGACCTTCGACGAGGTCTCCCAGACCATCGCCAACAGCATCAGCGAGACCTTCAACGAGGCCGTCGCCAACCACTTCCCGTCCCGCACTGGCAAGCCCGCGCAACCGGCCCAGCCGCCCGACGCAAGGCCGCTGCCCGCCAGGCCCTTTGCCGATGGCAGCGGCTACACGCTATGCTTCGTGCCGGATGGCGCGAGTTGCCAGGCGCTGCTGATCAATGCCATCCGCAGCACGCGCCAGCGCCTGCTGATCCAGGCCTATTCGTTCACCAGCGCGCCGATTGCCGAGGCCGTGGCGCAGGCGCACCGGCGCGGCGTCGACGTGCGCGTGATCCTGGACAAGAGCCAGCAGAGCGAGCGCTATACCAGCGCCACCTTCCTCAAGCACGCCGGCGTGCCGGTGGTGATCGACAGCAAGCCCGCGATCGCCCATAACAAGGTGATGGTGTTCGACGACCAGGCGGTCTTCACCGGCTCTTTCAACTTCACCAAGTCGGCGCAGGAGCGCAACGCCGAGAACGGCATGCTGATCCGCGGCGACGCGGCGGTGGTCAAGGCCTATACCGACAACTGGCACAAGCGCTACCGGCAGTCGCGCGCGTACTGAAGCGAGCGCCGGCGCACGTCACTGCCTGCACGATGCGGCGCGCGATGGCACACTGGCGGGCTGACATTGCGGCAACCTTGCCAAGCCCTTTCCCGGAGAACCCTTCGCCATGACAGCCATTCCCGACAGCCAGTGGATCCGCGTCGACACCGCCGCGGGCAGCTTCAATGCCTACCTGAGCCTGCCGCCGGCGGGCCTGCAGCCCGGCGCGCCGGGCATCGTGCTGCTGCAGGAAATCTTCGGCGTGAACGAGCATATCCGCGCGGTGGCCGACCAGTACGCCGCCGACGGCTATGCCGTGCTCGCGCCGGACGTGTTCTGGCGCCAGGCCCCGCGCGTGCAGCTGGGCTACGACGGCGATGACATGGCGCGCGCCATGGCCTTGCGCAAGGCCGTGGACGTGTCCGCCGCGCTCGACGACATCGCGGCCACGGTGCAGGTGCTGCGCCAGCATACCGGCGCCGGCAAGGTGGCCGCCGTCGGCTACTGCTTCGGCGGGCTGCTGTCGTACCTGAGCGCGGCGCGCGGCCTGGTCGATGCGGCGGTGCCCTTCTACGGCGGCGGCATCCAGAACCAGCTGCAGGAAGCCGCCAACATCCGCGTGCCGGTGCAGTTCCACTACGGCGCGCTCGACGCGCATATCCCGCCCGACGCCGTGCAGGCCGTTCGCGCCGCAATGGCCGGCAAACCCGCCACCGAGATCCACGTCTACCCGCAGGCCGACCACGGCTTCAACTGCTGGGCGCGCGGCTCCTACCACCAGCCCAGCGCCGCGCTGGCGCACGGGCGCGCGCTGGTGTTCCTGTCGGCA
>JABFVP010000341.1 GCA_013362725.1 Cupriavidus sp. | reverse complement strand
GCGGCCGGCCCGGCCACGGCCCCGGCCCCGTCGGGCGTGGCCGGGGCGCTGCGCGGCACCGTGCTGCCGCTTGCGGCAGTGCCGCGCGATGGCGGCACCGCGAGTTCGGGATCGGGCTTGCCGGTCGGCCGCATGGACGCCTCCTTGTACCGGCCGCGGCCGGCTCCGATGGTTTAGAAATAGGAGCCGCGCCGCGCGCCGTAAGTTTCGCCAGCGCGCCCCAAAGCGGCGCATGTGCCACGCCGGGACCCGCCCAGCAGCGCTACACCTCCTTCTCGCCATGCTGCACCGGGAGCGCCGGCGCTGGCTCGCGCACGCCCAGCTGCATGAAGATCCAGGCCGAGGCACAGGTGATGAGCCCCATGCAAATAAAGGTGGCATGGAAGGCCGGCAGCACCGCTGCCGGATCCCCGCCGAAGCGTTGCTGGAACGTCGCCAGCAACGCCCCCGCCGCGGTCACGGCCAGGCTCATCGACAGCATCTGCACCATCGACAGCATGCTGTTGCCGCTGCTGGCACCGGCGCCGCTAAGATCCTTCAGCGTGACCGTGTTCATCGCCGTGAACTGGATCGAATTGACCATGCCGAACAACGCCAGCATCGGTACCAGCAGCCACAGCGGCAGCTGCGGCGTGATCAGCGCGAAGGCCGCCATCACCACGCCCACCACGAAGGTGTTCGACACCAGCACGCGCCGATAGCCATGGCGCTGGATCAGCCGCGTGGCAAGCCGCTTGGAGGCCATGCCGGCCGCGGTGACCGGCAGCATCATCAGCCCGGCGTCGAACGGCGCATAGCCCAGGCTGACCTGCAGCGTCAGCGGGATCAGGAAAGGCATCGAGCCGTTGCCAATGCGCGCGAACAAATTGCCCAGCAGCCCGACGCTGAAGCTGTGGATGCGGAACAGCCGCAACGGGAACAGCGGCTGCTTGCGCCGGTTGGCGTGCAGCCCGTAGGCGGTCAGCGCAGCCATGCTGGCGATCAGCAGCATCAGCACGGTGGCGTGCTGGAAGCCCAGCCCGCCCAGCCCGTCGAGCGAGAACGACAGCGCCAGCATGGCGGTGGCCAGCAGCAGGTAGCCCGCGATGTCGAAGCGGCCGACGCCGGCCAGCCGCGCATTGGGCATGTAGCGCACGGTGGCCAGCGCGCCCAGCACGCCGACCGGCACGTTGATCAGGAAGATCCAGTGCCACGACAGCGCCTGGGTCAGCCAGCCGCCCAGCGTGGGCCCGATCAGCGGACCGATCATGCCGGGGATGGCGACGAAGCTCAACGCCTGCAGGTACTGCTCGCGCGGAAAGGTGCGCAGCACCGAGAGCCGCCCCACCGGCAGCAGCATCGCGCCGCCCACGCCCTGCACCACGCGCGCGCCGATCAGGAAGTTCAGCGTCGGCGCGTAGGCGCACAGCAGCGAGCCGGCCACGAACAGCGCGATCGCGGTCTGGAAGATGGTGCGCGTGCCGAAGCGGTCGGCCAGCCAGCCCGAGGCCGGGATGATCACCGCCATCGTCAGCGAGTAGGCGATCACCACTGACTGCATCCGCAGCGGGCTCTCGCCGAGACTACGCGCCATCGACGGCAGCGCGGTGTTGACGATGGTCGAGTCCAGCGTCTGCATGAAGAAGCCGACTGCCACCACCCACAGCATGATGCGGCGGGTGCGGTCGTCGGGCGCGGGCGAGGTCATGGTGCGGCTCCGGGTCCGGCCGGCGCCGCGGTGAACCTGGGCGCGGCGGCCAAAGCCAACACCTTAAAGGGCAACGCCGGCCGAGGCAATCGGCGCGGCGCTTACAGCGCGGCGCGCAGCCCGATGAAGAAGCGCCGGCCCGGTGCCGGCTCGAAGTAGCGCCCGTTGGCCTCGTTGACGATGACCGAGCCGAGGTAGCGCCGGTCGGCCAGGTTGTCGATGCGGCCGAACAGGTAGAGGCGCGTCGGGCCGATGCGCAACGCATAGCCGGCGCGCAGGTTGATCACGGCATAGCCCGGCGCCGCCTGGGTGTTGAGGTCGTCGGCATAGACGCGGCTGTCGACACGCAGCTCGGCCCCCAGCGTCAGCGGCGCGAGCGGCCGCCACGAAAGGTCGGCGGCCAGGCTGTGGCGCGCGGTGCCGGGCAGGCGGTTGCCGGCCGCCACCGCCTGCCCCTGCGCATTGGTAAAGCCATCGCCGAAGTACGCATCGAGCCAGGTATAGGCCAGCCCCGCCTCGATCCGGCTGCCGCCGCCCTGGCCGGGCGTGCCGACCTGCTCCAGAAAGCCGCCGCGCCAGCCCAGCTCCAGGCCGCGACGGCGCACGCCGCTGACGTTCTGGTAGACGGTGCGGCCGGCATTGTTCGCTTGCGGCACCACCTCGTCATGGCTGTCGGCATCGAACAGCGCCGCCTCCAGCCGCTGGCCGGACGCCTGCCACTTGATGCCGATCTCGCCCTGGCGGCTAGTCGATGCCTGCAAACCCAGGTTGCTGCCAACCCCACCGGGGCCGTAGGCGACCTCGGTCAGCGTCGGCGTCTCGAAGCCGCGGCCGAGGTTGGCGTAGACGTTGAGCGAATCCAGCGCATGCCAGACCAGCCCCAGCACCGGGCTGACATTGCTGTAGCTGGCGCGGCCGCTGTCGTCGGGGCTGGCTGCGGTGATGAAATGGTCGTCGATGCCCAGCCGCACCCGGCTGGCACGTGCCCCGCCTACCAGTTGCCAGGCCGGATGGAAGCTCCAGTCGAACTGCGCGAAGGCGCCGAGGTCGGTCGCGGTATTGGTCTCGTCGCGGCGCAGCGCTCCTTGCGTGCCGTTCTGGTTGACGTAGCCGTTGCGGCCGTCGCGCATGCCGTTGGCTTCGAGCCCGGCGCTCCACAGCATGGGCAGACCCGCGGCCGTGGTGGTACGCCGGTTCCAGGACAGCGCGGCACCGCCGAAGATGCGGTCGAGATCGACGATGCCGCCGGACGACGTCGGCGCGGCGCCGCTGAAGCCCAGCCGCTGGTACAGGTTGCGCGTGCCGCCGTACAGCCGTGCGGACAGGCTGTCGGTGCCGCTGAGCTGGTGGTCCACCACCACCCCGGCCTGGGCCTGTTCGACGGTCTTGCCGGTATCGAACTGGGTGGCCGCGGCCACCGCCTGGCGCGGATCGGCATCGGCC
Source organism: Cupriavidus sp. (assembly GCA_013362725.1). Lineage (GTDB taxonomy): Bacteria > Pseudomonadota > Gammaproteobacteria > Burkholderiales > Burkholderiaceae > Cupriavidus. The sequence continues at coordinate 6,961 of JABFVP010000341.1, read as the reverse complement.
TGCGCGCGGGTCAGGCCGAGCGGGTCCTGCGCCAGCGGCTGGTTGAAGTAATTGAACTGGCCGGTCACGCGCGTGCCGCTGGCCGGCTGCGCCACCACCCTGGCATTGAGCTGGTAGCGGCGCGCCGCGCCGTGCTCGCGATAGCCGTCGGTCTGGTAGGTCCACGCGTCGAGCGAGCCGCCGAGCCGCTCATTGCCGCCGGCCAGCGCCACGCCGGCCTGCCACTGGCCATCGGCGCCGAAGCCGGTCGAAGCGCGCGCGGTAAACCCATCCCTGGGCGGATCCGGCGTGAACACCTGCACCACCCCGCCCGAGGCATTGCCATACAGCTGCGCGAACGGGCCGCGCAGCACCTCGACCCGGCTGGCGTTGGCCAGGTCGGCTGTCGACGCCTGCCCCTGCCCGTCCGGCATGGTGGCCGGAATGCCGTCGACATACAGCCGCACGCCGCGCACGCCAAAGGTCGAGCGCGTGCCGAAGCCGCGCACCGCCAGCTGAAGGTCCTGCGAATAGTTCTGCCGGTCGCGCACCGCCACGCCCGGCACGCCGGCCAGCACCTCCGACAAGTTCACCAGCGGCGTGGCGCTGCGCAGCGGGTCGACCGGCACGCTGTCGACCGCGGCGGGCGCGTCGAAACGGCGCTGCTCGCTGCGCGTGGCACTGACCACCACGTCGGGAAGGGTCTCGCCGGTGGCCGCGGCAACGGCCGTGCCGGGCGCGTCCACCGCCCGCGCGTAGGCGCTGGCCAGCAGCAGCGCCGCGCACGCCAGCGCAGACGGCGCCGGGAAACGATAAGGGGAGCGGCGCCGCTGCCGCATCGCCGGGATCTGCCTGCCGCCTGGGTTCATGGGAATCGGAAGCGGTTGGGGGCGCGAAGTCGGGCAGCGCCGGGGCGTGGGTGGATATGGCGCAACTTTATCCCGGCCGTGGGCCGATGGCTACGCGCCGGGGCGCGGGGAAAACCCATGGACAGCGCCGGGGGCACCTCGACACCACGTTCAGAGAATTTCAACAACTTATTGCGCAACGCCCGCTGCTGGACCCGCTTCGCGCCCCTACACTTTCTTCACCAGCCGCTGCAGCCCGCAAACTTCCACCCAGGCAATGCAGCATAACGATATTCAGATTTTCGAAATTAAAGGATCGACAATCATGACCACCGCCTCCACCCGCGTTGCCATCGTCTACCACAGCGGCTACGGCCACACCGCCCGCCAGGCCCAGGCCGTCGCGCGCGGCGCCGGCAGCGTCGCGGGCGCCGAAAGCCTGCTGATCCCGGTCGAGGACATCGACCAGCACTGGGACACCCTGGAACAGGTCGACGCCATCATCTTCGGCGCGCCGACCTACATGGGCAGCGCCTCGGCCCAGTTCAAGGGCTTTATGGACGCGACCTCGCGCAATGTGTTCGCCAAGGGCGGCAAGTGGGCCAACAAGGTCGCCGCCGGCTTCACCAACGCGGCCTCGCGCTCCGGCGACAAGCTGGCGACGCTGCAGCAGATCGCCATCTTCGCGGCGCAGCATGGCATGCACTGGGTCAACCTGGGCCTGCCCCCGGGCCACAACAATTCCAAGTCGACCGAGGATTCGCTGAACCGTCATGGCTTCTTCCTGGGTGCCGCCGCGCAGTCGGATGCCGATGTCAGCGCCGAGGTGGCGCCGCCGCCGGCCGACCTGCGCACCGCCGAGCATCTGGGTGCGCGCGTGGCCGAAGTCGCGCAGCAACTGGTCGCGGGGCGGCAGGCGCTGGCGGCGTTGAAGGAAGCGGCCTGAGCGCGTCGCGCGCTGGCCGGGGTGCCAACCCCGGCCGGCTGGCCGGCAAGCATGCCGCTGGCGTCGCCGTCGGCAAACAATCCTGATGCTCAGTACAGGACTTCCAGCGCGTCGAACAGTTCGATGTCTTTCTGCGCCGCCGAGCGCGCACGGCGCCGGATTTCCTGCAGCAGGCAGTCGGTGAAGCACTGCGCCGCGGGGCTGCGCACCGCGTTATGGCGCGTGATGATGCCAAGCCGGCTGGTCTCGAACTGCTCGGCCAGCGGCAGGGCGTGGACCCAGCCCCGCATCGGCTCGGTGAGCAGCAGCGGCCTGGGGCAATAGCTGATCATGCCGGCATTGCGGATCAGCTCCAGCAGCAATGCGGTCGAGTGCGCGCAATGCAGGCGCGCCGGGTCGATGCGCGCCTCATGCTGCCAGAACAGGTTGCGCATGAAGGGCTCGTAGCTGGCCGCGGTGTAGTTGACGACCCAGTCCTGCTCCAGCAGTCCGTGCAGCGAGCGCGCATCCGCGCACGGGTGCCCGCGCCGCGCGATCACGCACGAGGTATACGCGAGCAGCGGCTCGCATTCGAATTCCTGTGTCGACATCGCTGCGGTGAACGGTCCCACCGCGAAGTCCAGGGTACCTTCGCGCAGGCGGGGCAAGGCCACCGCGGTCAGGCCTTCGAAGATCTCCACCTGCACGCCCGGCATGCGTTCCCGAAAACGCAGCAGCACTCGCGGCAGCAACGTCAGCATGACCCACGGGGTGACGCTGAGGCTCACGCGACCCACCCCCTCACCCCTCAGCGTGGCCAGTTCCTCGCTGGCGCGGGCGAGCTGCCCGACCACCAGCCTGGCATGGCCCAGCATGCGCTGCCCCGCCTCGGTCAGCGCCACGCCGCTGGCGGTGCGCGACAGCAAGGGCAGCCGTGCCTCGCTTTCCAGCTCACGCAGCGCCTTGGTTACTGCCGCCTGTGACAGCCCGACCAGCCGCGCCGCGGCGCGGATGCTGCCGGCATCGGCCACGGCGACAAGGGCCTGGATCTGGTGCAGCTTCATCGTCATAGCGGCTTAGGATGGTGACAACCAATGGTTGTCAGGATAACAGTATTGCGGCTATCGGCACGCGCCGGCGCTGCATAAGATCGCTGCACACCATCCCCCGACACCGCCTTTATGGAGACTCCATGCATCCAGATCCCGTCCTGCCAGGCATTCGCGCCATCGAAGCGGAGATGGTGGACCTGCGCCACCGCATCCACGCCTATCCCGAACTGGGCTTCGAGGAATTCGCCACCAGCGAACTGGTGGCCGAATGCCTTCAGGCCTGGGGCTATGCCGTGCATCGCGGCCTGGGCGGCACCGGCGTGGTGGGCACGCTGCGCCATGGCGAGGGCCGCGCCATCGGCCTGCGTGCCGACATGGATGCGTTGCCGATCCAGGAAACCACCGGCCTGCCGTATGCCAGCACGCTCGACGGCAAGATGCATGCGTGCGGCCATGACGGACATACCGCCACGCTGCTGGCCGCCGCCCGCTACCTCGCAGAACACAAGCCCTTCCAGGGCACGCTCCATGTCATCTTCCAGCCGGCCGAGGAAGGCATGGGCGGCGCCCGCGAGATGATCCGCGACGGCCTGTTCCGCCTGTTCCCGTGCGATGCGGTGTTCGCGCTGCACAACATGCCCGGCCATCCCGCCGGCAAGTTCGGCTTCCTGGGCGGGCCGTTCATGGCGTCGTCCGATACCGTCACGATCCGCGTCAGCGGGCGCGGCGGCCACGGCGCCGTGCCGCACCGGGCGGTCGATCCGGTGGTGGCATGCGCGTCGATGGTGATGGCCTTGCAGTCCGTGGTGGCGCGCAACGTGAACCCGCTCGACATGGCCATCGTGACCGTCGGCGCGATCGAAGCCGGCAAGGCGCCCAACGTGATCCCGGAAAGCGCCGAGCTGCGCCTGTCGGTGCGCGCGCTGAAGGCCGAAGTGCGCGACCTGCTGCAGGCACGCATCACCGCGCTGGCGCACGCGCAGGCCGACAGCTATGGCGCCAGCGCCGAGGTGCACTACGACCGCCGCTACCCGGTGCTGGTCAACGACCCCGCCACCACCGAGATGGCGCGCGAGGTCGCCCGCGACTGGCTAGGCGAAGACGGGCTGATCGACAACATGGTGCCGCTGACCGGCAGCGAGGACTTCTCTTTCATGCTCGAAGCGTGCCCCGGCTGCTACCTGATCGTCGGCAACGGCGATGGCGAGGGCAGCTGCATGGTCCACAACCCGGGCTATGACTTCAACGACGCCTGCCTGCCGTTGGCGGCCACCTATTGGGTAAAGCTGGTCGAGCGCTACCTGCGCTGAGCCGCCGGCCAACACAAAGACCGGCCCCGAGGCCGGCGCCAACCCTTCCACGGAGACACCGAATGTCGACTTCCCTTCCCGCGCAGCCGCTGGACGGCGCCTTCGCCGCGCCGGTTCCGCGTGCCGCGCCCCGCCGCCGCGTGATTGCCGCCATCACCATCGGCAATGGCCTGGAGTTCTACGATTTCACGGTCTACAGCTTCTTCGCCGTGCTGATTGGCAAGCTGTTCTTTCCGGTTTCCGCCGGCATTGGCCAGCTGATGCTGTCGCTGGCGACGTTCGGCGTGGGCTTTGTCGCGCGTCCGCTCGGCGGCCTGCTGATCGGCCTCTATGCCGACCGGGTCGGGCGCAAGCCGGCGATGGCGCTGACTCTGTGGCTGATGGGGCTGGGTTCGCTGCTGTTCGTGGTCGCGCCCACCTACGCGCAGGCAGGCATGGCGGCGCCGCTGCTGATCGTGCTGGCGCGACTGCTGCAGGGCTTCGCGCTCGGCGGCGAAGTCGGCGCCTCCACGGCGCTGCTGATGGAGTACGCCGATGACCATTCACGCGGCTACTACGGCAGCTGGCAGCTGTTCAGCCAGGGCGTCAGCGTGCTGCTGGGCGCGGTGGTCGGGCTGTCGCTGACCAACGGGCTGTCGCCCGACGCCCTGCAAAGCTGGGGCTGGCGCGTGCCATTCGCCATCGGCATCCTGGTGATCCCGCTGGGCCTCTATATCCGCCGCCATCTGGAGGAAACCGCCGAAGCGCCGACTGCCGGCGCGCCGGGGCACGAACGCGCAGGCCTGGCCGAGATCTTCCGCGGACACGGCCGCGTCGTGGTCGCCGGTGTACTGGTCACGATCGGGGGCACCTCCGCAACCTATATCGTGTTGCACTACATGACCAGCTACGCAGCAACGGTGCTGCAGATCCCGCTCGGGCTCAGCATGGCGGCGGGCTGCGTCGCCGCGCTGGTGCAGGTGGCGCTGTCCGCGCATGCCGGCCGGCTGTCGGACAGGATCGGGCGCAAGCCCGCCATCCTGTGGTCCCGCGTGGCGATGCTGGTGCTGGTCTATCCCAGCTTCATGCTGCTCAACGCGCGGCCGTCGCTGGGGATGCTGCTGGCAGTGGTCGCGGTGCTGGCCCTGCTGCTGGTGCTGAATACGGTGCCGTCGGTGGTGCTGATCACCGAGCTGTTCCCGCGCCGCATCCGGGCGAGCGGGCTGTCGGTGGTCTATTGCATCGGCGTGCTGGTGTTCGGCGGTTTCGCCCAGCTGATTGCCACCTGGCTGATCGAGCTGACCGGCAATGCCAGCGCGCCGGCGCTGTATGTGATCGGCTGCGGCCTGCTTTCCCTGGTGGGACTGGCGATGGTGCCGGAGACGGCGGGAAAGCGGCTGGATTGAGTAAAAGGCAGAACTGCCATGCCAGCGTTGTCCTGCAGGGGCCGCTGTTACGGGTGACCCGGCGGGAAGCGTCGACTTCCCCAAGATCGCGCTAAAGCTCTCGCCCATCCCGTCCGTTAAGCAATGGGGTCGCATTGGGACGGAGACGGGAGACAGAGATGCAGAATCTTGGCATTCGCATACGCCTGGGCGCGGCGTTTGGCGCCATGTGGTCGCTGATGGCGATCGGGATCGCGGTGGCCTTGCCGCGCCTGCAGGACGGCGCCGATGCGCGGCGCGTGCTGATCGCGCTGGCCGCTGCAGCGCTATGCGTGGCAGTGGGCGCGGTCTGGGGCCTGGCGCGCAGCATCGAGGCGCCGCTGTCCGAAGCCGTCCACATTGCCGAAACCGTGGCCGCGGGCGACCTCAGCCAGGAGTTCAACACCGACCGCGGCGGCGAATTTGGCCGGCTGCTGGGAGGGCTGGGCGAGATGGAAGACATGCTGACCGATCTGGTGACGCGCATCCGCACCGCCACCGACTCGATCACCGACGCCTCGCACCAGATTGCCGCCGGCAATACCGACCTGTCGCAGCGCACCGAGGAACAGGCCGCCGCGCTGCAGCAAACGGCGTCGAGCATGGGCGAACTGACCGCGATGGTGCAGCAGAACACCGAACGCGCCCGCGCCGCCAACGGCATGGCGGCCAGCGCCTCGGGCATCGCCGCGCGCGGCGGCGAAGTGGTCGGCAACGTGGTGCAGACCATGTCGGCGATCAGCGCCAGCTCGCGCAAGGTCACCGACATCATCGAGGTGATCGAAGGCATCGCCTTCCAGACCAATATCCTGGCGCTGAACGCCGCCGTCGAAGCGGCCCGCGCGGGCGAACAGGGCCGGGGCTTCGCCGTGGTCGCGGGCGAGGTGCGCACGCTGGCACAGCGCAGCGCCGCCGCGGCGCGCGAGATCAAGCAACTGATCGACGATTCGGTGCAGCAGGTCGACAGCGGCTCGGCCCTGGTCGGCCAGGCCGGCGCAACCATGCAGGAAATTGTCCAGGCGGTTGCCAGCGTCACCGGCCTGCTGGGCGAGATCACCGCGGCGTCGGAACAGCAAAGCGCCGGCATCGCCGAGGTCAACGAAGCCGTGGCGCAGATGGACACCGTCACGCAGCAGAACGCGGCGCTGGTGGAGCAGGCGGCCAGCGCATCGCAGGCGCTGGCCGGGCGGGCGACGGAGTTGCAGCAGGTGGTGGGGGAATTCAGGCTGTAGGATTTGCTGAACCGCGGCGGGGCGGGAACTAGAGGGCAGGGATTGGGGAGAGGGCCGGAGTCTCGACAAAGTCAGGCCTGCGGTATGCCACCGCCTGCCCTCTCCCCCGGCCCCTCTCCCGCAAGCGGGAGAGGGGAGCAAACCCGCAGCAACGTTATCTGGCCCGGTCGATTCAGACGACCGCTTGTGTACTCCCTCTCCCGCTTGCGGGA
>JABFVP010000689.1 GCA_013362725.1 Cupriavidus sp. | reverse complement strand
GAGTGATTTCGGCATAGCCGATGGAAAGCATCGGATATTCCCGCTTTTCCGATACTACACCACGCCCTACCATGGCTTCACCCAACGCCCAAACCCAAGGAGCCCGCCATGCCCCACATCGTCCTGCACCTGTCCGGCCACCCCGATGCCGACCTCACCCGCCGCAGCGCCAGGGCCATCGCCGATCTGACCGAGCGCGTGCTCGGCAAGCAGCGCGACGTGATTGCCGTGACGGTCCAGTACATCCCGCACGACAGCTGGATCATCGCCGACACGCCGCTGTCCGAGCAGGGCCGCAACGCCTTCCACCTGGACATCAGCGTGACCGATGAAACCAACACCAAGGCGGAAAAAGCCGAGTTCATCGCGGCCGTGTTCGAGACCATGTCCGGCCTGCTGGGCAAGCTGCATCCGGTCTCTTATGTCCACGTGATCGACGCCCGCGCCGCTGCCTATGGCTACGGCGGGCGCACGCAGGAGTATCGCCACCAGCACCGGTGAACCCGCCCTGCTCCTCCCATCAAGACCGGCGCGGTGCTCTTCGTCATCGCGCTGTATTTTCTGACCGGACTGGCTTGAAGCATTCCATTCCATACGCGGGCAGGTTGTACATTGCCGGTGTTGTTAACTAGTGTGGTTGGGTGCCGCCGGGCGCCCGGCCCCGGCCAACCTGGAAGCCAAGCGATGAAGCAAGTCACCCTGCCCGACGGCGAGCGCGTCCCGGCGCTCGGCATGGGCACATGGAATATGGGCGAGTCGCCCGCCGCGCGCGCGGAAGAGATTGCCACGCTGCGCCGGGGGCTGGACCAGGGCCTGCGCCAGATCGACACCGCCGAGATGTACGGCGAGGGCCGGTCCGAGGCCATGATCGGCGAGGCCATCGCCGGCCGGCGCGATCAGGCCTTTCTGGTCAGCAAGGTCTACCCGTTCAACGCCAGCCGGCGCGGCACCGTGCAGGCCTGCGAGCGCAGCCTGCAGCGGCTGGGCACCGACCGCATCGACCTGTATCTGCTGCACTGGCGCGGCGGCGTGCCGCTGGCAGAGACCGTGCAGGCCATGGAGGCGCTGCAGCGCGACGGCAAGATCCGCCATTGGGGCGTCAGTAATCTCGACCTGTCCGATATGCAGGAATTGTGGGACGCGCCAGGCGGCGGTCGCGTGGCCACCAACCAGCTGCTGTACAACCTGGGCCGGCGCGGCATCGAGTGGGACCTGTTGCCATGGCTGCGCCAGCGCGGCGTGCCGGTGATGGCCTATTCCCCGGTCGAGCAGTCGCGACTGCTCGGCCATCCCGGGCTCAAGCGCTTCGCGCGCGACCACGGCATGAGCGCGGCACAGGCGGCGCTGGCCTGGCTGCTGGCGCAGGACGGCGTCATCGCCATACCCAAGACCAGCCGGCGCGAGCGACTGCAGGAAAACCTGGAGGCGCTGTCGAAGACATTGTCGCCGGCGCAGCTGGCCGAGATCGACCGCTTCTTCCCGCCGCCCGACGGCCCGGCGCCGCTGGAAATGCTCTGAGCCGGCGATGGCGCCCGCGTCAGTTCTGGCGGGCCAGGTAGCGCTCGCGCTCGACGTAGCGCACCAGGTAATTGCGCGCCTTGTCGCGGGTGTCGCTGGTGACCCGCGCCGCTGCCTGGCGCGCGCTGCTCTTGCCGTGTGACGAAGACATCTGCGCATCAAGATAGCTGCGGAACGACTGGTGCATCGCGTCCAGTTCGGGCTGGCATGCGGACAGCGCCAGCTCGGCCACGTCCTTGGACTGGCCCTTGGCCGACAGGTTGTCGTTCGCCTTCTTCTGCGTGCAATCCATGTATTTGGCGCGCAGCGCCTGCCATTCGCTGCCGGCGTCGGCCGCCGGGGCAGATGCCGCGGCGTCAGTGGAAGCCCCCGGAGGCTGGGAAGCGCAGGCGGCCAGCAAAAGCAGCGGCAACACGGTTAGAAATTTCTTCATGGCGGATCAGGATGCGGTGACGGCGCAGCGGCGGCCACATGGACGGCCACAAGCCAGCCATGGGACGTACCGGGCGCAAGGCCCATTATTCTTGCCGCGAACGGCATCCCGCACCACCTTCGTCACAAATGGAAACGACTAGTTGGCCTGAATCATTTGCCGAGGTGATTTCGGCGCCTATGCTTCAGAAACGACAACAACACCAAGGAGACGACATGAAACGTCGAACCTTCCTTTCGGCCAGCGCGGGTCTGGCGCTGGGCACCCTGGCGACTGGCGCCTGCACCACCACCAAACCCGACGCGCCCAGCGACAAGTCCGCGCGCAGGCGTGAAATCGACTCGGGCGTCGATGCCACGCTGTCGCGGCTATACAGCTCGGTCAACGGCTCGCGCGACCTGGGCAACCGCGCGCGCGGCATCCTGGTGTTCCCGAAAACCCTGTCGGCGGGCTTTATCGTCGGCGGCGAGTATGGCGACGGCGCGCTGCGCTCGGGCGGCGCCACGCGTGGCTATTACCGCCTGATCTCGGGCTCGGTCGGCTGGCAGATCGGTGCGCAGTCCAAGGCCGTGATCCTGATGTTCATGACGCAGGAAGCCTACGACAAATTCGTGCGCAGCAGCGGCTGGACCGCGGGCGTGGATGCCACCGTGGCGCTGGCCACCGTTGGCGCAAACGGCGTGCTCGACACCAACACCGCCCAGCAGCCCATCGTCGGCTTCGTGCTGACCAATGCCGGCCTGATGGCGGGGCTGAGCTTCGAAGGCAGCAAGATCAGCAAGCTCGACCTGTAAAGGCGAGGGCTTGCGGTAGTCCGCCGCGCGGCCGGTGTGCCGGGCGGCGGGCCCCTTTTCGTGGCCTGGCGCCGCGAAGGGATAGAATTCGTCCCTTTGGCCGAATTCTCATGTGGTTCAAGAATCTGCAGATCCATCGTTTCTCCGCCCCGTGGTCGCCCAGCGCCGACGAGGTCGAAGCCAGCCTGGCAAAGCACGCCTTCTTTCCCGGCACCAGCCTCGAGATGCAGACGCAGGGCTGGGCCTCGCCGCGTGACAACGGCCAGCTGGTCCATACCGTCGGCCGCCAGATGCTGCTGACGCTGCGCACCGAAAAAAAGCTGCTGCCCACCACCGTGGTCAACCAGGTCACACGCGCCCGCGCCGCGGAGATCGAAGAGCAGCAAGGCTACAAGCCGGGCCGCAAGCAACTGAAGGAACTGAAGGAGCAGGTCACCGAAGAGCTGCTGCCACGCGCCTTCAGCATCCGCCGCGACACGCGCGTGTGGATCGACCCTGACAACGGCTGGCTTGCCATCGACGCCGCCGCCGCGGCCAAGGCCGACGAAGTGCGCGGCATGCTGTTCAAGGCGCTGGACCCGCTGCCACTGATCAATCTGCACGTCAACCAGTCGCCGGTGGCGGCCATGACCGAATGGCTGGCCGGCGATGCGGCGCCCGCCGGCTTTACCGTCGACCAGGAAATCGAGTTGCAGTCCGGCGCCGAAAGCAAGGCCACGGTCCGCTACGTGCGCCACCCGCTCGACCCCGAAGACCTGCGCCGCCATATCGCCGCCGGCAAGCGCTGCACGCGCCTGGCGATGACCTGGAACGACCGCGTCTCGTTCGTGCTGACCGACGGGCTGGTGGTCAAGAAAGTGGCGCCGCTCGACGTGATCAAGGAACAGGCCGACGGCACCGCGCACGATGAAGACGAGCGCTTCGACGCGGACTTCACCATGATGGCCGGCGAGCTGTCCGGCATGCTGGTCGACCTGACCGAGGCGCTTGGCGGCGAACGCAAGGCCTGAGCCCTCTCGTTGGCAAGCACGTGGCGCTGTCACCGGACCGCGCCACGCCGGCGGCTATTCCACCCAGTTCACCTTCGGGAAGCGCCCGGCGAATCCCGCCGGCATCGACACCACCCGCTTGGCCACGTAGTCGAAGAAGACGAAGCCCGACTTGGCCATCGCGATCAGCGCCCCATCGGCCGGCCGCGTGATGCGGAAGATGATGTCGCCGCCGTACTTGTTGAAATCCATCACGCCCACCTCGAACAGCAGCTGGTCGCGCGCATGGGCCTCGTTGCGGTACATCGTCGCCAGGTCGGTGACGATGATGCCGACCCCTTCCTCGCGCACATCCTCGCTGCCGAATTCGAACAGGAACCGCGCCCGCGCCTCAGAAATCATTGAGATCATCGAATCATTGGCAAGGTGGTTGGCCGAATTGATGTCCGTCACGCGCACAGTGAGGTGCGTGGCGTAGCAAAGCTGGTCGGCGGGCAGGTCGAGTTTCAGGCGGGCCATGAGGGTTCAAACAGGAAATGGATCAAGCGCCGCACGGACCGGACTGACTGAACGCGCCTGCTGCGGCGGCGCCATCATAAGCGATGCCGCGGTTCGGATTGCGGCACCGTTGCACGCCCCTGCGCAAACCCGATCCGGGTAAGTACTCCCCACCGTTTTCGTCCATCCCGCCGATGCCGCGACGCAGCGCGGCCTCGTACGCTGCGCGTTGCCGTGGCCACCGGCGCGGCGATCCACCGACGCCCGGGCCGCCTGCCGACACGACGTCAACCACTGGAGGAAACACCATGCAAGCCGTCCGCCGCAAGGCCCTGCACTGGCTGGGAGCCGGATCCCTGGCCGCCGCCGCTTCAACCCTGGGCATCGGTCCGGCCCGGGCCCAGCAGTCCTGGCCGGCGCGCCCGGTACGGCTGGTGGTGCCCTACCCGCCCGGTGGCGCCACCGACGTGCTGGCGCGCGCGCTGGGCGACCCTTTGGGCAAGCTGTGGCAGCGCCCGGTGATCGTCGAGAACCGGCCCGGCGTGGGCGGCATGATCGGCGCCGACGTGGTCGCCAAGGCGCAGCCGGACGGCTACACGCTGCTGCTGGGCCTGCCCAGCCTGGTGCAGACGCCCTATATGGTGGCCAAGCCACCGTTCGACCCGTTGCGCGACCTGACCGCGATCGGCCAGCTGTGCACTTCCAGCCTGGTCCTGACCGCCAGCGCCGCCATGCCGCGCACGCTGCCGCAGATGGTGGCCCTGGCCAAGTCCCAGCCGGACAAGTTCTCCTATGGCACCTATGGCATCGGCACCGGCGCCCATCTCTATATGCAGGTGTTCCTGAAGAATGCCGGCGCCGAGCTAGTCCATGTGCCGTACAAGGGCGAAGCGCCGATCGCCACCGACCTGATCGGCGGCCAGATCTCGCTGGGCACGCTGTCGCCGATGACGGTGCGCCAGCATGCGCGCACCGGCAAGCTGCAGCCGCTGGCGGTGACCGGCAACACCCGGGCGCCGATGCTGCCCGACGTGCCCACCTTCCAGGAACTCGGCTACAAGGGCCTGGACGGCCCCGCGTGGCTGGGCCTGTTCACCACGGCCGGCACGCCGCGGGCCATCGTCGACAAGATCTCTGCCGACGTCGAAACGGTAATGGCTGCCCCCGACATCCGCCAGCGGCTGGGCGATCTGGGACTGATCGTCAAGACCGCGCAGCCCGCGGCGTTCGCGGCGACGACGCGTGCCGACCAGGCGTACTGGGGCAATGTGATCAAGGAAAACAATATTCGGCTGGATTGAGGCCTGGTGGCCGGCGCGGCAGAGGCGGCGCGGGCGCAGCGGGCGAAGACCGAAGGGTGGAACCGGGCGGTGGGGAATTCTGGCTGGATTGATGTCCGGCCCGACGTGCGGCTCAGGCCACCAGCTTGCGGAGCCGCCGCTCCATTGTCGGGACGATGTTTCCGGCGCTCCTGGCCAGGTTGACCTGCATCGCGGCCGCAGCGACGTCCGTGAGCGAGCGGTCGATCTCATAGCCCTTGCCGCTCATCCACAAAAGCACTTTCCACAGATGCCAGAGAGAACTTGCGCCTTCGTGCACCGGCGGGGGAAAGGAAGCCTGATGGCCGAGCATCAGCTTGCGCATGTTCTGGCGCGACATGCCGAGGATGTCGGCAATGTCCGTCAGGCCAACCAGGTCCGGTGCCGCTTCGACCAGCGTGGCGGACGGCATGGCGCGCCTGGCATCGGTGAGCGCGCTGACGATGGCGTCGGCCGCTGATTCCGATTCGCGGTCGAACGCCAGCGCAATCCGGCCCGCCACGCCGGTGCCCACCGTTGCATCGTCGCATCCGGCTTCGTAAAGTCGTTCGACCAGCGTGTCGGGGTCGCTGTCATCCGCCGACAACTGGTATCTCAAGGTGAATGCGTATTCCATGGCGGTGGTTTCTCCGTCAGTTCGACCGGCGCGAGGATTTCGCACCGATGCAAGCAGTTGTCCACGATCCGACGGATTCGAGTGGCGTGGTTGGATGGGCTCCGGGGTGTGCAATAGATGCTGATGACACAGAATTCCCCAGCACGGCATGCGGTGTCATGGTGCAAACAGTAGATCCGTCCCCAGGCATGGCCCCTGCCTTTCGCCGCCTCGACACGCCAGCCGCGAGACTCGGCATGTCTTAACGCGGCTTCAATGTCCTTCTTGGGGTGTTGGGCACGGGCCATCGCTCTCTCCAAGGCTAGAGACATAGCCTTCGGTTGTCAAGTGACAACCATTGGCGCAGACTCTCTGCACTGCAATTGGAGAATTGTCCGGCTATGCGTTGTGCGTGGCGTTAAGACGACTCTGTAAGCAAGACCTCCCGACGCAGCTTCGGAAATCATCCACCGTGGTGCTGCATCGGCTTGCCAGGCACGGTTACGCCTTTGTCGGCGTACACTGCCGCTAAACAGCGCCCAACTTGTGGCCGACCCAGCCTAGCTCTCGATGCCTGTCCCCTTCCCGCTGATCCACTCCGACCGCCTGACCTTGTCGCCCTTCCGCGAACACGACGCAGCCGAGGCGTGGCCCTGCATCACCCCCACGCTCGCCCGCTATATGGAATGGGATCCCGCCCCGTCACCGGAGGCGTTTCGCCAGGTCTGGCAGGCATGGCTGCCGGCCATGGAAGACGGAACGGAATTTATCTTCACGGTCCGGCAGACCAGCGACGGTTGTTTCCTCGGCCTGGCCGGGCTGCATCGTGCAGACACGCCCGCTCCGGAGTTCGGCATCTGGATTCGCGAAGACGCCCATGGGCACGGCTATGGCAAGGAAGCGGTGCTGGCCGTGGCGGCATGGGCGACGGCCACCTTGCGGCCGGCGCGCTTTGTGTATCCGGCCGCCGAGCAGAACTGGAAGAGCCGCCGGATTGCGGAGGCGATGGGCGGTGTGGTAGTGGACCGGCAGCCGGCACGGAAGTTTGTGCGGGTGGTTTATTCGGTGCCGGTGAAGTAGAGGGGTCAGCCCGATTGCAGGTTCAACGCCCTTTCCACACTGGCGGACGCTTGCCAACGAACGCTCCCACTCCTTCCCTGAAGTCCTCGCTGCCATAACACTGCCGCACCAGATCATCGGTATCCGCCACCGCCGCCACGGTCTGGCGGCGCAACGACTCCTTGATGACCGCCTGCGTCACCGGCGCGAGTGCGCCGAGCCGCTCGCACAGCGCGGCGACTTCGGCGTCCAGCGCCTCGGTCGCATGCACGCCCTCCAGAAAGCCGCAGGCCAGCGCCGCATCGGCATCGAGAATCCGCGCCAGCAACAGCATGCGCCGCACCGGCTGCAATCCCCACGCCGCGCGCAGCTTGGCCAGGTTCTGAGCGGAAAGCGTATTGCCCAGCGTCTTCGCGATCGGCACGCCGAAGCGGGCCCTGGGCGTCGCCAGCCGGAAGTCGCACGCCGTGGCGATGGCCAGTCCGCCGCCCACTGCCCAGCCTTCGATGACCGCAACCGTAGGCATTGGCAGTTGCTCGACCAGCGCGATGCCCTCGTCGATGCGCGCTTCATACGCGACCCCGTCATCGCCTCCCGAGAATTGCTGGAACTGCGCGATGTCGGTCCCCGCGACAAAGGCCTCGCCGCCGGCGCCGCGCAGCACCACCACGCGCGCGCCGGCAGTGCCTTCCGCGGCCAGCGCGCGGCAGTGATCGGCGAGCTGCCCGTACATCGCCCACGTCATCGCATTGCGCGCGGCCGGGCGGTCGAAGGTCAGCGTCGCGATCCGGCCCTGCCGCGTCAGCGTGACCCGCCCTTCGCCGGCCGCCTGCTGCGGGGCGCTCATGCGCCGAACGCGCCGGCCGCGGCCCGCGACTGCTGTTCGTCCTGCGACATGCCCAGCTCGGCGAGAATCTCCGCCGTGTGCTGGCCCAGCAGCGGCGGCGGGCGCCGTACCTGCTGCGGCGTGCCGCCCATCTTCACCGCGAAGCCGATATTGGGCACCTTGCCTTCGATCGGATGATCGATCTCGATGCGCATCTGGCGGTGCCTGCCGTGCTCGCTGTCGAACGCCTGCGGGTAGGTCAGGATCGGCCCGGCCGGGATGCCGACTGCCAGCAGCTGATCGATCCAGTAATCGGCGCTCTGCTTGCCGAAGCTCTCCTCCAGTGCGCCGATCAGTGCCTGTCGGTTGGCCAGGCGCAGCGCGACCGTGGCAAAGCGCTCATCCGCCAGCAGGTCGGGCCGGTCCAGCGTCTTGCACAGCAGCTGCCACAGCTTCTGGTTGGTCGCGCCCATCACGAAGTAGCCATCGGCCGCCTTCATCGCCTGGTACGGCGCGCTCATGCGGTTGGCGGTGCCGAGCGGCTCGGGCTCGCGCCCGGTGCCCCAGTATTCGCAGGTGTCCCACACCGAGAACGCCAGCGCGGAATCGAACAGCGACGCATCGACATACTGCCCCCTGCCGGTCTCTTTCGCGCCGATATAGGCGGACAGCATGCCGTAGGTTGCGAACAGCGCGCAGCCGATATCGGCCACCGGCACGCCCGCCTTCACCGGCGCGCCGCCGGGATAGCCCGTCACGCTCATCACGCCCGACATCGCCTGCGCCATCAGGTCGAAACCCGGCCGCGTCGCCCACGGCCCGCTCTGGCCAAATCCCGAGATGCTGCAGTAGACCAGCTTCGGGTTGATATGGCTGAGCGTCTCGTAGTCGATGCCCAGGCGCTTCATCACGCCGGGGCGGTAGTTCTCGACCAGGATATCGGCGGTTTCCGCCAGCCGGTACAGCACCTCGCGGCCGGATTCGGTCTTCAGGTCCAGCGTGACGCTGCGCTTGTTGCGGTTCATGTTGAGGAAGCCCATGCTGTCCGGGCCCTTCATCTTGAACCCCATCGAGCCGCGCGTCTGGTCGCCGCCGTCGGGCGGCTCGATCTTGATCACGTCGGCGCCCAGGTCGGCCAGCAGCATGCAGGCGTAGGGCCCGGCCATGACCTGGCTGACATCGAGCACGCGCACGCCGGCAAGCGGCAGGCGCGCAGCGTTGGCGTGGGTAGTGTCGGCGCTTGCGTCGCGGGAATCCATCATCGGTTGCATCCTGGCAAATTGGTTCGTGCTGCGTGCATCGGTGCGGCGGCGGTCACCCATCAGCTCTCCGCCTTCACGCCGGCGTCCTTGATCACCTTGGCCCATTTGGCCGATTCCGCGGTGATGTAGCCGGCGAACTGCTGGCTCGATCCGCCCGAATCCTCGGCGCCGAAGCTCTTCAGCCGCTCCGCCACGTCCGGCATCGCCAGCACGCGGTTGACGTCTTCGTTCATGCGCTGCGCCAGCGCCGCCGGCATCCCCTTCGGGCCGACCAGCCCGTACCACGACGCCGCGTCCAGGCCGGGGAAGCCCGATTCCGCCAGTGTCGGCACGTTTGGATGGCTGGCCGCGCGCTTCAGCCGCGTCTGCGCGATCGCGATCACCTTGCCCTGCTGGACGAACGGCGTGGCCGCGGTCATGGTGTCGAAGGCATAGTCGATCTGGCCGCCCAGCAGGTCCGCCACCAGCGGGCCCGAGCCCTTGTACGGCACGTGCACCACGTCGATCTTCGCCTGCATCCGGAACAGTTCCAGCGCCAGGTGCTGCGCGGAGCCGATGCCCGACGAACCGAACGAGATCTTGCCCGGGTTCTTGCGGCACAGCGCGACGATGTCCGACACCGTGCGCACCTTCTGTTCCGGACGGCAGGTCAGCATATTGGGCGTGACCCCGACCATCGAGATCGGCGTGAAGTCCGCGCGCGGGTCGTACTTGACGTCCAGCAGCGCCGGCGCGATCGCATGGCTGTTGACATGCGCCATCAGCAGCGTGGTGCCGTCAGGCGGCTGCTTGGCCACATAGGCCGCGGCAATCGCGCCGGTGGCGCCGG
>JABFVP010000583.1 GCA_013362725.1 Cupriavidus sp. | reverse complement strand
ATATCTACCGCGAATACAGTGTCGATCCGCTCGAGCGCGCCCATGTCGACGAACTGATGACGCGCGAGGTGGTGGCGATCGACGCCGACCTGCCGGTCGCCGACGCCATGGTGCGCTATTTCGGCGAACACGCCGCGCATCGCGCCTACCCGGTAGTGGCCGACGGCCGCGTGCTGGGCATGCTCGAGCGTGCCGCCATACGCGGCCTGGCCGCCGGCGAGGTGCCGCCAGGCCTGCGCTGCCGCGACCTGCTCGGCGCGCCCGCGCATGTGCTGCTGCCGGGCCAGACCGCGCGCGCCGCCGCCGGCAGCATGGCGGCGCTGAGCGTGGCGCGCCTGCCGGTGGTGGAAAGCGTGGAAACCATGCGCCTGGCCGGCATCGTGTCGCTGCGCGACCTGCTGCGCCCGAGCGGCCATGTATTCCATGAAGAATCGCGCCGCGAGCGCCTGCGCGGCCGCGCCGCCGCCTGAAGGCGCAAGGACCGGGGCGGCCCTACTTGTAGGTCGACAGCAGGATGCTGGTCTCGGTGGCGCTGATGCCGTCGATCAGGCGGATCCGGTCGAGCGCGCGATCGAAGGCCTCGAGCGTGTCGGCGCGCAGCTCGGCGATGATGTCCCAGCGGCCGTTGGTGGTGTGCAGCGCCTGCACGTTGGGCTCGCCGCGCAGCGCTTGCAGCACGGCGCGGGTCTTGTTGCCGTCGACCGCGACCGTCATCCAGGCGCGGATGCGGTGGGCCTCGGCCTCGGGCCGCAGGCGCACGGTGTAGCCCACGATCAGCCCTTCCTGTTCCAGTTTGTCGATGCGGTTCTGCACCGTCGCGCGCGACACGCGCAGCGCCTGCGCCAGTGCCGTCACCGGCGTGCGCGCGTTGTCGCGCAGGAGGGCTATCAGCTGCTGATCGGTGGCATCCATGGAGCAAGGGGGCGGTTTGGCAAAACGACAGCGGAGGCTGTCGTTTTGGACAATGGTAGGCGCAAACCGGGCAGTTTGCTGGCTTTTGGGTAACGCGTGCTTGCACCAGAATTGAATCGACGGACGGATTTCCCTGAGGGGATGCCGTCGCCCCGCCATGCCCACCAGGAGCCGCCGTGATCCAGACCCCCACCATCTTGCTGGTCGAGCCGACTTTCTACGACGTGTCGTACAGCATCAATCCGTGGATGGACCCAGCCGCCTGGGCACGCGACCCGCACGGCATGCACCGCAATGCGATGCAGTCGTTCGACGCGCTGCGCGACGCGCTCGGGCGCGCGGGCTTCGCGGTGGAGCTGGCCCCCGGCGCGCCTGGGCTGCCCGACATGGTGTTCCCGGCCAACGCCGCCGTGGTGCTCGACGGGCGCGCGTTGCTGGCGCGCTTCCGCTATCCGCAGCGCCGCGGCGAGGAAGCGCCGTTCGCCGACATCTTCGGCAAGCTGCGCGAGCGCGGCCTGCTCGACGAAGTCGCGCTGCTGCCGGAAGGGTGCTACCAGGAAGGCGCCGGCGACTGCATCTGGGACGCCGGGCGGGGCCATTTCTGGGCCGGCTTCGGTCCGCGCTCGTCGCACGAGGCGGCGCTGGCGGTGTCGCGCTATTTCGGCAGGGACGTGGTGGCGCTGGAGCTGGCCACCGAGCAGAGCTATCACCTCGACGTGTGCTTCTGCCCGCTGTCGGGCGGCGAGGTGCTGTACTACCCGCCGGCGTTCAGCGCAACGGCGCTGCGCGAGCTGCGCGCGCGCGTGCCGGCGCGGCTGCGCATCGAGGCCAGCGCCGACGACCTGCGCCATTTCAGCGTCAATGCGGTCAACCTCGACGACCAGGTGGTGATGACGCGCACCACGCCGCACCTGCGCACCGAGCTGGGACGGCGCGGCTACCAGCTGCATGAGGTCGACCTGTCGCCGTTCATGCTGTCGGGCGGCGGCGCCTATTGCATGACGCTGCGGCTGGACCGCAGCAGCGGTCGCGGCGTCGCCGCGGCGGCCGCCTGAGCGCGCGGAGAGGGTCATGAAGAACACCGTCCGCTCATTGTTTCTCGACGCCACCGATGTCGCCCGGCTGGTGGCGGCGATCGGCCCGCAGGCGGCCATCGTCGACCTCGCCGCGCAGGTGCGCCAGGCGTTCGCGCGCTGGGCCGACTTCGACAAATCGGCGCGGCTGGCCAGCCACTCCGCGCGCGGCGTGATCGAGCTGATGCCGGTCAGCGACGGCAGCCAGTATGCCTTCAAGTACGTCAACGGCCATCCGCGCAACGGCCAGCACGGCATGCCGACGGTGATGGCGTGCGGCCTGCTGGCCGAAGTGGAGACCGGCTTCCCGCTGATGCTGGCGGACCTGACGCTGGCCACCGCGCTGCGCACCGCGGCGACCTCGGCGCTGGCGGCGCGCGCCATGGCGCGGCCGGGCTCGTCCACCATGGCGCTGATCGGCAATGGCGCGCAGGCGGAGTTCCAGGTGCTGGCTTTCCACGCGATGCTGGGCGTGCGGGAGATCGCCGCCTATGACATCGATCCCGCCGCCACCGCGCGGCTGATGCGCAATCTGGCCGCGGTGCCCGGCCTGGCGCTCCGGCGTGCCGATTCGATCGAGGCCGCGCTGGCCGGCGCCGACATCGTCTCGACCGTCACCGCCGACAAGACCCGCGCCACCATCCTGACGCCGGACCTGGTGCGGCCCGGCATGCACCTGAATGCGGTCGGCGGCGATTGCCCCGGCAAGACCGAGCTGCATGCCGACATCCTGCGCCGCGCGCGCGTCGTAGTGGAGTACGAACCGCAGACGCGGATCGAGGGCGAGATCCAGCAGCTGCCTGCCGACGCGCCCGTGACCGAGTTGTGGCAGGTGCTGGCCGGCCAGGCCCCGGGCCGCGCCGCGGCGGACGAGGTGACCGTATTCGATTCGGTGGGGTTTGCGCTGGAAGACTATGCCGCGCTGCGCTGGCTCTACGCCGCGGCGCAGGCGCATCGCGCCGGCACTGCGGTGGAACTGGTGGCGATGCCGCCCGATCCGCGCAACCTGTACGGCTGGATGCTGGCGCAGGCGGAAGGCGGCGGCGCCGTGCGGACAGCGCCACGGCCGGCGGCCGTGGCCTGAAGCGTAAGCCGGCGCTTGACCTGAAGCTTCAGGCCGCGCGGCCCATCATCAGCTGCGCGCGCAGGAAGCCCTTGACCTCTTCGAGCGAGGGCGTCTTCTGGAACACCATGATGCCCCAGTGCTGCAGCGCATCGGCCACGCCGTCATAGGCCTGGCGGTTGGTGATGACGGCGAAGATCACGTGCTGGCTGGCAAAGAAGTTCTGCAGCTTCTCGACCGTGGCAGACTCGGCATCGTTGAGCTCGTCGACGTAGTAGAGCACCACGCGCGGATGCTCGCTGACCGAGGTGATGACGGTGTCGAGCACATCGTCCACCACCACGCTCTTGAGAGGAAGGCCCCATTTGGCCAGCTGGCTGTGGATGCGCTGCGCCTCCTGGTGGTTGGGGTGGAACACCACCAGATCGAGCCCGTGCGGCGACGCCGACTCTGGCCCGATGCGCGTCGCCAGCAGGCGATGCACGGTTTCCTTGTGGATGCGCCGATGGCCGCCGTTGGTCTTCCAGGCCCCCAGTTCGCCGCGCTCGACCATCTTCTGGACGGTGCCCAGTGAGACGTTGAGCAGTTTTGCCGCTGTACGCGTGCTGTAGTAAGGCTTTTCAGCCAGTGCCGGATCAAGTTTCATCCCATCACCCGTAGTCCATAGGCAGTCGCGCCGCCATGGCGCACGCGGCCCCTGGCACTGGCGCCGCGCGATTGTCACTGCCAACAGTTGACTGACCCTGTGTGCCCGGCCCGCTCCCCCGCCGGCCAGGCTGCTTGTTGTGGTTGTTTTGATCTTTTGTGCATTTCCAGCAAGCGCTGTGCGATCCCAACGTATTGGATGTCTCGATGCTGGATTTGCTGGAAGCTAATAATATGCCGCAAACGACAAAGTATCTGTAGGAAAAAACATAAATCTGCGGGGCTTTGGTTTCTTAACGCACATCGAGTGCATTGTGATGACAACCGAGTCGTCAGTGCAGACCTGCCGGCGTCGTCATGGTTCCCATGACTGCAATGTCTGCGGCACGTGCTGAATTCAGCAGGCGCTTCACAGCGTCACAATCCGTACTTGCGGACCTTGTCGAACAGCGTGGTCTTGGCCACCCCCAGCGCTTCGCTGGCGCGGCTTAGGTTGCCGTCGTGGCGGCGCATGGCGTCGGCGATCAGCGCGCGCTCGAACTGCTCGACGGCCTGTGCGAGCGGTATGGCCTCGGGTGCGGCGGCACCCTGGCCGGGGTTGCAGCCAAGGCCCAGCACATGGCGCTCGGCGAGGTTGCGCAGCTCGCGCACATTGCCTGGCCACGGGTAGGCCACCAGCGCCGACAATTCCGCCGGCGTGACCGGCACCGCGTCGCGCTCGAAACGCAACGCGGCCTGCGCGACGAAATGTTCAAACAATGCCGGCACATCCTCGCGCCGCTCGCGCAGCGGCGGCAGTTCCAGCGTGATCACGTTGAGGCGATAGTACAGGTCGGCGCGGAACTGGCCGGCATCGGACAGCGCGCGCAGGTCGGCCTTGGTGGCGGCCACCACGCGGGTGTTGACCGGCACCGGCTGGTTCGAGCCCAGCCGTTCCACCACGCGCTCCTGCAGCACCCGCAGCAGCTTGATCTGCAGCGGCATCGGCATGCTCTCGATCTCGTCGAGAAACAGCGTGCCGCCTTCGGCATGCTCGACCTTGCCGATGCGGCGGCGCGCGGCACCGGTGAAGGAGCCGGCCTCGTGGCCGAAGATCTCGCTTTCGAACAGCTGCTCGGGCAGGCCGCCGCAGTTGATCGCGACAAAGTTGCGTGCATGGCGCTGGCTGGCCTCGTGCAGGCAACGCGCGACCAGTTCCTTGCCGGTGCCGGTCTCGCCGTGGATCAGCACGTTGGCGTCGGTGCCGGCCAGGTCGGCGATCAGCCGCCGCAGCCGCTCGACCGCGGGCGAATGGCCGATCAGCCGGGTTTCGAGTTTCTCGCGGCCGGCCAGCCGTTCTCGCAGTTCTGATACTTCCAGCGCGAGCCGGCGCTGCTCGAGCGCGCGGCGCGTGGCATCCACCAGCTGCTCGGGCGAGAACGGTTTTTCCAGGAAGTCGTAGGCGCCTTGCTTCATCGCCTGCACCGCCAGCCCGACGTCGCCGTGGCCGGTGATCATGATCACCGGCAGGGCAGGGTCGCGCGCGCGCAGTTGCGCCAGCAGCGCCATGCCGTCCTGGCCGGGCAGGCGGATGTCGCTGACCACCACGCCGGCGTAGCCGGGGCCAGCCTCGCGCAGCGCGGCCTCGGCGCTGCCCACGCCGCGCGTGGCAATGCCTTCGAGGCGCAGTGCCTGCTCGCAGCCCAGGCGCACGTCGGCATCGTCTTCGACCACCAGTACGGTCAGATCAGCCGGCATGTTCGGCATCCTTTGAATGGGATTCCAGCGCCAGCGGCAGCACCAGCGTGAAGCAGGCGCCGCCGTCCGGATGGTTGGTGGCGGACAGGCTGCCGCCGTTCTCGTTGAGGATGCCGGCCGACAGCGTCAGGCCCAGCCCCAGCCCCTGGCCCGCGGGCTTGGTGGTGAAGAACGGTTCGAACAGCCGCGCGAAGGCTTCCTCGGACAGGCCGGCGCCGTTGTCGCGCACGGTCAGATGGACCATGCCGCCGGCCACGTGCGCATGCAGCGCGATGCGCGGGTCGGGCTTGCCGGCCACCGCGTCGAGCGCGTTGCCGAGCAGGTTGACCAGCACCTGCTCCAGCCGGTTGGGGTCGCACACCACCGCCAGCGCCGGGTCGATATCGCGCTGCAGCGCCGGCTGCACCGCATCGACGCGGGTCTGCAGCAGGAACAGCGCGTTGTCGACCGCCTCGGCCAAGTTCGCCTGGCGCCTGCCATTGCCGGGCTTGCGCGCGAACGACTTGAGCGCGCCGGTGATGCGGCCCATGCGCTCGACCAGGCCGATGATGGTGTCGAGGTTGGCGCGCACCGTGGCGTAGTCGCCGCGCTCGAGGAACTTGCCGGTATTGCCGGAGATAGTGCGCAGCGCTGCCAGCGGCTGGTTGAGCTCGTGAGCGATGCCGGTCGACATCTGCCCGACCGCGGCCAGCTTGCCGGCCTGCAGCAGCCCGTCCTGGGCCTGGCGCAGCACGGTCTCGGCGCGGATGCGCTCGCTGACTTCGGCCTGCAGGCGCTGGTTGGTGGTGGACAGGTCGGCGGTGCGCTCGGCCACCTTGCGCTCGAGCTCGCTGTTGGCCGCCTCCAGCGCAGCGCGCGCCGCCAGGCGTTCGTTGATGATGCGCCGGCGCACGTTCCAGGCCGCGCCCAGCAGCAGCACGAAGGCGGTCAGCACGCCGGCCAGCGCCGCGGTGTTGAGCGCGGCCACGCGCGCCTGCGAAGTATTGGTCAGCAGCGTCAGCTGCCAGTCGGTGCCGGGCAACGCGGCATGCTGGGCCAGCATGGGCGGGCCGCGGCGCAGCCGCACCAGCTCGTCGCTGCTGGTGTCGGCGGCACTGCCGTTGCCGTTGTTGTTGTCGAGCTTGCGCACCCGGCTCAGCGGCAACTGCGGCAGTGGCGCGCGGTTGTACTGCAGGCTGCGCGCCAGGCGCTCGCGCGCCTCGGCCGACAGCGGGCGCAGCGCGGCCAGCTTCCACGACGGATCCGAGGCCAGGATCACCACGCCGTTCTCGTCGGTCAGCAGCATCTGGCTGTCGGCGCCCTGCCAGCGGTTTTCCAGGGGCTCGAGGCCGATCTTGACCACCGCCACGCCGGCCGGGTTGTCGCGCTCGCCCAGCGGCGCCGACAGGTAGTAACCGGATTCGCTGCGCGTGGTGCCGACACCGTAGAAGCGGCCCAGCTGGCCCTCCATCGCCGAGCGGAAATACGGGCGGAAGCTGAGGTCTTCGCCAAGGTAGCTGTCCGGGCGCTGCCAGTTGCTGGTGGCCAGTACCTTGCCGTGCGCATCCAGCACATAGATCACGCGCGTGCCGGCGCGGGTATTGAGGGCGTTCAGGTATTCGTTGGCGCGCGCGGTGCGCGCGGCGTCGTCGGGGCGCAGCAGCAGCGCGGCGATGCGCTCGTCGAGCGAGAGCAGGCCGGGCACGTAGTCGTAGTGCGCCAGCTCGCTTTCCAGCGCCTGCGTGTACAGCCGCAGCTGGACCTGGCCGCGTTCGGCCTGGCGCGCCAGCGCGGTGTCGTAGGTGTAGCGGTAGCCGAGCGCACCGGCCAGTCCCACCAGCACGGCCAGTGCCAGCAGCGCCAGCAGCGGCGCGACGCCGCGCAGGCCGTGGGGCAGGCGCGAGCCGTTGGCCGCCGCGGATACAGCAGTGGCGGCGGTGGTGGCGCGGGTGGTCTCGCCGGAAGGATGGAGCGGGCCGGTCATCAGGGTCTGGTGAAGCAGGAAGCAAAGCCGCAGGTGGCAAAGCCGCCGCGCGGGCAGGGCGGGCGGCCGCCGCGGTGCCTACTTTTACCACACCAAGGAGGGGTGCCGGCGCCAGAATGCAAAAAGGCCCGGCTGCCTGATCGGCAACCGGGCCCTGGCACGCCTGGCGGACGGCGTTACTTGGCCGCCAGGACCTGGGCAGGTGCCAGGCCGGTGGTGGTATCCGCGGCGGGTTCATCCTCCGCGGACGGTACCGGCGCACCGATGGCGCCTTCGCTTTTGGCGACGACGGCGGTGGCAATCGCATTGCCAAGCACATTGGTCACGGTGCGACCCATGTCGAGTACGTGGTCGATGCCCAGCACCAGCAGGATGCCGGCCTCGGGCAGGCCGAACATCGGCAGCACGGCGGCGACCACCACCAGCGAGGCGCGCGGCACGCCGGCGATGCCCTTGCTGGTGACCAGCAGCACCAGCAGCATGGTGATCTGCTGGGTCAGCGACAGCTGGATGCCATACACCTGCGCCACGAACAGCGCGGCGAACGAGGTGTACATGATCGAGCCGTCCAGGTTGAACGAGTAGCCCAGCGGCAGCACGAAGTTGGTGATGCGCTCCTTGACGCCGAAGCGGGTCAGCTGGTCGATCACCTTGGGGTAGGCCGATTCGCTGCTGGCGGTGGCGAAGCCGATCATCAGCGGCGCGCGCATCCCCTTGAGCAGGCGGAACACGTCGCGGCCCAGGAAGCAGTAGCCACCGGCGATCAGCGCCACCCACAGCAGCGCCAGCGCCAGGTACAGGCTGCCCAGCAGCTTGGCGTAGACCACCAGCACGCCCAGGCCCTGCGCGGTGATCACGGCCGAGATCGCGCCGAACACGCCCACCGGCGCGAACGCCATCACGTAGTTGGTGACCTTCAGCATCACGTTGGCCAGGCCCTCGATGCCCTGCAGCACCGGCTTGCCCACGCCGTCCTTGACGGTGCCCAGCGCAAAGCCGAAGAACAGCGAGAACACCACGATCTGCAGGATCTCGTTGTTCGCCATCGCCTCGACGAAGCTCTTGGGGAACATGTGCGCGATGAAGTCACGCAGGTTCAGCGCGCCCGTCTTCAGGTTTGCGCTGGCGTCCGCCGCCGGCAGCGCCAGGTTCATGCCGTGGCCGGGCTGCAGCAGGTTGGCCATGACCAGGCCGAGCAGCAGCGAGGTGACCGAGGCGCCGATGAACCACATCATCGCCTTCATGCCGATGCGGCCGACGGCGCGGCCGTCGCCCATGCTGGCGATGCCGGCCACCAGCGTCGCGAACACCAGCGGGCCGATGATCATCTTGATCATCCGCAGGAAGATGTCGGTCAGGATGGACAGGTGGTTGGCAATCGATTTGGCGGTGTCGGCATCCGGCGCCAGGTTGTGCGCGGCGGTGCCGGCCAGCACGCCTAGCAGCATCGCAATGAAGATCAGGGTGGGCAGTCGATTCAGTTTCATCGTGGATCAGGCCTGTGCGACCGTTCCCGGGAAGGGACGGGCGACTGTATTGCAGGAAGGCTGGGCGACGTCGGGGCGCCGGGCCGGCCGTGTCGGGGTTCAGCGCGGCAACAGGTGCCGGGGGTGCGCCGGGATGGCGACGGGGGTGGGCAAGGCAGGGTCGGTCATGGGTGTGTCCTCCTTTGTTTTTTGGCATCGGCCGGGACGCTGGGGGCGTGCCGGCGTACCTGTCTGGCGCTGTGAGCGGCGGCCTATATTGCACGTGCCGTGCCAGCGCGAAGGTGCCGCCGCGGCAATGCAAGCTCTTGAATACAAAGGGGAAAATGATGTGATGCCGGCGCACGGTTCGGGAAACCGGATGGATGCGCGGAGAGGCGTTCGGTAATCCGAACGTGCGACTAGGTGTAAACCCGAGGAATCGGGCAGTGTTTGCTCCTCCCCGCGAGGGGGAGGGAGTACACCGTCGGGGCGTTGGTGGTGGCGGTTTCAGCCGCCCAGCAACCGATAGCACAGCCTTGCCGCCACCCGCGCGCCGCAGCCGTCGCGGTCGTAGCGCGGGTTGAACTCGGCAAGGTCCGCCACGCGCAGCTTGCCGCTGTCGCGCAGCAGCGTGGCGATGGCTTCGAGCACCGCCAGCGGCACGCCGTAAGCGGCCGGGGCCGAGACGCCGGGCATGACCGCGGCGGGCAGCACGTCGAGGTCGATGCTCAGGTAGACGTGGTCGGCATCGGCAACCCAGCGCTCCAGTTCGGCCAGGCGCGCGTCGAGGTGGCGCTCCTGCATCTCGGTGTCTTCGACATGGCGCACACCCAGCGCGTGTGCGCGCGCAAACAGCGCGGCGGTGTTGGCCAGCCGGCTGACGCCCAGGCAGGCGTAGTCGAACGGCAGGCCGCGCTGGCGGCAGTCGGCGGCGATCTGGTCGAAGGGGGTGCCGGAGCTGCCGGGGCGGCTGGCGCGCAGGTCGAAGTGCGCGTCTAGATTGACGATCAGCACGCGGCCGCGGTCGCCGCGCGCATCGAGATGCATGCGCAGGCCCTGCCACGTGCCCCAGGCCACTTCATGCCCGCCGCCCAGCACCAGCGGCCAGGCGCCGACCGCCAGCTCGGCGGCGACGGCTTGCCCGAGCCGCTGCTGCGCGCGCTCCAGCGCATCGCCGTCGCAGTGGATGTCGCCGCCGTCGATCAGGCGGCCGATACCGTGTGCCGGCACGCCGGCCAGCGCGCGGCGGATTTCGCGGGGGCCC
>JABFVP010000357.1 GCA_013362725.1 Cupriavidus sp. | reverse complement strand
GCTGGGCGACCCCGACCCCGCCACTGCCCTGCCCCAGTGGCGCGCGCTGCGCGAGCAGCTCAAATCGACCAGCGACGTCGAGCGCAACGCCGCGCGCATCGCGCAGCGCCAGGTCAAGCCGCGCGAACTGGTCGCCCTGGGCCTGGCGCTGCAGAAGGCCCGCGCGCTGGCCCCGGTGCTGCCGCGCGGCGCAGCGCTGCTGCAGCACATTGCACAAGACCTGTCGCCGCCCGACGGCTGCGCCGAACTGCTGGTGCGCGCGCTGAAGGCCGAGCCCTCGGCGCTGGTGCGCGACGGCGGCGTGATCGCCGAAGGTTTCGATGCCGAGCTGGACGAGCTTCGTGCCATCGGCGAGAACTGCGACGCCTTCCTGCTGCAGCTGGAAGTGCGCGAGCGCGAGCGCACCGGCATCGCCAACCTGCGGGTGCAGTTCAACCGGGTGCACGGCTTCTACATCGAAGTCACGCAAAGCGCGCTGGGCAAGGTGCCCGACGACTACCGGCGCCGCCAGACGCTGAAGAACGCCGAGCGCTTCATCACGCCCGAGCTCAAGGCCTTCGAGGACAAGGCGCTGTCTGCGCAGGACCGCGCCTTGGCGCGCGAGAAGTGGCTGTACGACCAGCTGCTCGACGCGCTGCAGCCCTACGTGCAGCCGCTCACCGGCGTGGCCTTTGCCATTGCATCGCTCGACGCGCTGTGCGCGCTGGCCGAGCGGGCGCACACGCTGAACTGGAATGCGCCCGAGTTCGTGGCACACCCGTGCATCGAGATCGTGCAGGGCCGCCATCCGGTGGTGGAGGCGCGCCTGGCGGAGAAATCGGCCGGCAACTTCATCGCCAACGACACGCGCCTGTCGCCGCAGCAGCGCATGCAGGTCATCACCGGCCCGAACATGGGCGGCAAGTCGACCTACATGCGGCAAATCGCGATCATCGTGCTGCTGGCCTCGATGGGCTCGTACGTGCCGGCGGCCGAATGCCGGCTGGGGCCCATCGACGCCATCCACACCCGCATTGGCGCAGCCGACGACCTGGCCAATGCGCAGTCCACCTTCATGCTGGAGATGACCGAGGCGGCACAGATCCTGCACAGCGCCAGCGCCCAGTCACTGGTGCTCATGGACGAGATCGGCCGCGGCACCAGCACCTTCGACGGGCTGGCACTGGCGGCGGGCATCGCGACCTACCTGCACGACCGCTCGCGCGCCTTCACGCTCTTCGCCACGCACTATTTCGAGCTGACCGAGTTCCCAGCCGACCACCGCCAGGCCGTGAACATGCACGTGAGCGCCACCGAGGCCGGACGCGACATCGTCTTCCTGCACGAGATGCAGGCCGGCCCCGCCAGCCGCAGCTACGGCATCCAGGTGGCGCGCCTGGCCGGCATGCCGGCGGCGGTGGTCAACCACGCGCAGAAGGCGCTGGGCGCGCTGGAGGCGCAGCAGAGCGAGTCGCGCGCGCAGGTCGATCTGTTCGCGCCGCCTCCGCTGGAAGAGGCCGCGGCACCCAGCGCCGTAGAATCGGCACTGGCCGCGCTCGACCCCGATGCGATGAGCCCCAGGGAGGCGTTGGACGCGCTCTACGCCTTGCAGAAGTTGCGCCGACGCGAACAGCAGCAGTGAAACCGGCAAACAACCCACTCCAACAACAGTCCACCAGCCCCATGACGTACTGCGTAGGCATCAAACTCAACGCCGGACTGGTGTTCCTGTCGGATTCGCGCACCAACGCGGGCGTGGACCACATCAGCACCTTCCGCAAGATGATCGTCTACGAGCAGCCGGGCGACCGCTTCATGGTGCTGCTGTCGGCGGGCAACCTGAGCATCTCGCAGTCGGTGCGCGAGATCCTGCAGATCGAGGAACTGCGCGAGACCGAGGACGGCCCGCCCATCACCATCTGGAACGCGCCCAGCATGTTCGATGCGGCGCGCGTGCTTGGCTCGGCGGTGCGCCACGTGTACGAGCGCGACGCGGCCTCGCTCAAGCAGGCGGGGCTGGACTTCAACGTGTCCTTCATCTTCGGCGGGCAGGTCAAGGGCGAGGGCATGCGCCTGTTCCTGGTGTACTCGGCCGGCAACTTCATCGAGGCCACCACCGAGACGCCCTACTTCCAGGTGGGCGAATCCAAGTACGGCAAGCCCGTGCTCGACCGCGTGCTCACCCCCGACACCCCGCTGGAAGAAGCCGCCAAGTGCGCGCTGGTGTCGATGGACTCGACCATGAAGTCCAACCTCTCGGTGGGCCTGCCGCTGGACCTGGTGGTGTACGAGGCCAACGCGCTGCAGACCGACCGCGTGATCTGCATCGACGCCGAGAACCCCTACTACCGCATGCTGCACAACAGCTGGGGCCAGAAGCTGCGCGAGGTGTTCGACAGCATCGAGGACCCGGTGTGGGACGAGAGCTTTACCCAGCACCCGCTGCGCATGCCGGCCACGCGCCACGGCGCCCTGCGCAAGATCTCGACGCCCGACGAAAAACTGATCTAGAGGGGAACGCGGCGCGCGGCGCCGTGTCCTTCTTCCATGCCTCCTATTGTTTTCTCCCACGGGAACAGCTGTCCCGCCAGCACCTATCGCGTGATGCTCG
>JABFVP010000574.1 GCA_013362725.1 Cupriavidus sp. | reverse complement strand
ACCCCTGCGCGCTGGCGCTGCACGCGCTCAGCGCGACGTGTTGGACGTCGCCATCCTCGGCGCCGGCCTGGCCGGACTGACCGCCGCGCGCGACCTGCACCGCGCCGGCTGCCAGTCCTTCGTGGTGCTGGAGGCGCGCAACCGCGTCGGCGGCCGCACCTATAACCACGACCTGGGCAACAGCGTGGTCTCCGAAGCGGGCGGCCAGTGGATCGGCCCTGGCCAGACCGCCATTGCCGACCTGGCGCGCGAGCTTGGCGTCGAGACCTTCGGCACCTATTACGCCGGCAAGACCGTATTTCTCGCCGACAACATCCGCGTGACCCATGACCTGCATGGGGGCATCGGTGCCCAGGGACAGGTTGCCGCCAGGCTCAGCGAGATGGCGCGCGGCGTGCCCAGCGGCGCGCCATGGAAGGCATCGAAAGCAGCGGAATACGACAAGCTGACGCTTGGCGACTGGCTGGCGCGGCAAGGCCTGAGCAACGAGGAGAAGTTCTCCTTCAGCATGGCGGCGACGCTGTCGCTCGGCGCGCCGCCCGCACAACTCGGGCTGTTGCACTACCTGTCGGTGATCAACAGCGCCAACAGTGACTACGACACGCTCGAGAAGATCAAG
This sequence comes from Cupriavidus sp., assembly GCA_013362725.1. Classification (GTDB taxonomy): domain Bacteria; phylum Pseudomonadota; class Gammaproteobacteria; order Burkholderiales; family Burkholderiaceae; genus Cupriavidus. The sequence goes on along the minus strand of JABFVP010000574.1, from coordinate 1,973 downwards.
GACGGCGCGCAGGAGACGCGCTTCGTCGGCGGCTCGCAGATTCTCTGCATCCGGATGGCGCAAGACCTCGGCGACAAGGTCCGGCTGTCCTGCCCGGTGCGCAAGATCGTCGGCTGGGACCGCGAGATCGTCGAACTGCACACCGATCACGGCGTGGTGCGGGCCCGTCACGTGATTGCCGCGCTGAACCCGGCGCTGTGCCAGCAGATTGTGTTCGATCCCCCGCTGCCGCCCGGCCGGGCACAGTTGCACCGGGCCTGGCCTGCCCATGCGCCCATGCGCAAGGCCGCACATGTCTACCCACGGCCGTTCTGGCGGGAGAAAGGCTTCAACGGTCAGGTGATGCCGCTCGACGGCCCCCTGATCTGGTCGGTCGACAACTCGCCGCCGGACGGCTCGGTCGGCGTGCTCAGCGCCTTCGTCAAACCCGGCTACCTGCCGGCCGACCCGAACGCCGCCGAGCCCATCCTGTCCGCCATCTATGCCAGGGCATTCGGAGACCAGGCGCTGAAGCCCACGCAATACCACGACCTTGACTGGGGCAAGGTCGACCCCTGGTCGATGAGCTGCATCAACCCGATGCCCGCCGGCTTCTGGACGAAACTCGGCCAACACCTGCATCCACCGCTGGGCCGGCTGATCTGGTCGGGGACCGAGACGGCCGACATCTGGGCCGGTGCCATGGACGGCGCCGTGCGCTCGGGACACCGTGCCGCCCTGCAGGCACTCGGCGCGCTGCAAGCGCCGCTGCACTCTCCCGTCCCGGAGGCATAAATGAAGATGAAGCGCATGATGCTCGCGACGGCCGCGGTAGTGGCGGCAGCCGCCGCATTCCTCGTTCCCGAACTGGTGGACTACCACCGGTTCGGCTCGGCACTGGACAACCAGGCCCGGGCAAGCCAGGCCAACGGAGGCCCCTGGCCGCAATTTGCGCAGACCTGCTTCGCCTGCCATGGTCCGCACGGGCAATCCCGGAACGCGGAGTACCCGGCCCTGGCCGGGCAGCCGGCAGCGTATCTCGAGGCGCAATTGCGCGCGTTCGCCAGCGGACAGCGCGACAACGCGACCATGGGCCCACTTGCAAGGAACCTGACGGACGAGCAGATCCGCTCACTGGCAGCCTACTACGCAAGGCAGGCACCTGCCGACAGCACGGGCGCGATGGAGAACGCCGCGCTCGAGGCGCGCGGCAAGGCCGTGGTCCAGGCGCGCAGCTGCCAGGCCTGCCATGGAGAAGCACTGACGGGCAAGGAGCTGGCGCCGCGTCTCGCCGGCCAGGGAGAGCATTACATCGCGCACCAGCTTGCGGCGTACAAGAGCGGCAAGCGCCATGACGCGACCGGCGCGATGGACGGCATTGCCGCCACCTTGTCGAATGAAGACATCCCGGCCGTGGCTCGCTATCTCGCCAGGATGTAGTGGCATCCAGCCTCGGTTGAGCTGCGTGGAGTGGTGCACTATCGACTTATGAGTTGACCAGCCACGTCACCGCGCCGGCCGGTTTGCACCGGCAGTGGCTGGGCGTATTCTTTCCCTGAGACGCGGATTCCGGCCGGCCTGCCTCGCCGCTTGCATGCCAGGCGCCAGCCCGCGGACTGCGGGGGTAGATCATGCGCAGGCAGACTCACGGCGGAGCGGGAAAGGATCGCCTTTCCGCCCTCGACTTCAGGCAGTTCGAGCCGCACTTCAGGCTGCTCGCCGATGGCATTCCTCACATGATCATGACCGCCGATGCGGATGGTCAGATCGATTACTGCAACCGGCGCTGGACCAGCTATACCGGCCTTGGCCTCGACCAGACCCGGTCCGGCGCCTGGAAATCGGCCGTCCACCCCGAGGACGTCGCGCGCAATCTCGGCCGCTGGGCAGACGCGATGGCGCAGGGCCGCGAATACGAGATCGAATATCGCCTGAAACGGGCATCCGATGGCGCCTACCGGTGGCACCTCGAACGCGGTTCGCCATTGAAGGAT
>JABFVP010000084.1 GCA_013362725.1 Cupriavidus sp. | reverse complement strand
CCCACGCCGAGCGGCGCAGCAGGTCCAGCAGCCACGACTGCGGCAGCTTGTCCTGCGCCAGGGTCTCGAAGCGGAAGCGGTCGGCCCAGGCCACCAGCGGGCGGAACAGCAACTGGTCGTACAGCAGGATGCCCACCAGCATCGCGACGATGGCCCAGCCGATCGCGGCGAGGTCCTGCTGCTGGATCGCCAGCGCGATATAGGAGCCGATGCCGGGCAGCCGGATATCGTGGCCCGACACCGAGATCGCCTCGGACGCGACTACAAAGAACCAGCCGCCCGACATCGACATCATCATGTTCCACAGCAGCCCCGGCATGGCGTACGGCACTTCCAGCCGCCAGAAGCGCTGCCACGACGACAGCCGGAACATGGCCGCGGCCTCGAGCAGGTCGCCCGGGATGGTGCGGAACGACTGGTACAGGCTGAAGGCCATGTTCCAGGCCTGCGAGGTGAAGATGGCAAAAATCGCCGCGCACTCGACTCCCGCCAGGTTGCCCGGAAAAAGCGCGATGAAGCCGGTCACGGTGATCGACAGGAATCCCAGCACCGGGATCGACTGCAGGATGTCCAGCGCCGGCACCAGTACCTTCTCGGCGCTGCGGCTCTTGGACGCCAGCGCGGCAAAGGCCAGCGAGAACAGCAGCGACGCCGCCAGCGCGGCCAGCATGCGGATGCTGGTGCGCATCAGGTAGTAGGGCAGGTAGGCCACGTCCAGGTGCACCGCCAGCGGCTGGCCGGGCCGGAACGGCGCATTCATCTGCTGCGCGGCGAACGCGACCATCACGATCACGGCCAGGATGATCGGCAGCAGCGCCAGGTCGAAGCGGTTGGGCGGGGCGCGCAGCAACTGGCTGTCGAAGCCAGGGGCGGGCTGGGCCGCATTGCGGTCGGCGGGTGGCATCATGGGCGCCTGTCGGACTGTGTGGGGCTGGATCGAGCTTGAAGGGCGAAGGCTTATGGCCTGCCCCGGGTTCGCGGCCCCGGCGGACAACGGCAAAGCCCGCATGCCGCCGGCTTCATGCTGATCACGCCGGGCGGCGCGCATCCACTGGTAACGCCCGGCATGGCGGTCTAGTTTACTTGGTGTCGATGACACAACGCGCATGCGTCGCGTGCGCTCACGGGGAAGCCACCATGAACAAGGCAACCTGGCGCCTGGTCGCGCACGGACGCGTGCAGGGCGTGGGCTATCGTGCCGCCTGCGCCGACGCGGCGGATGAACTCGGGCTGGGCGGCTGGGTGCGCAACCGCGCCGACGGCACCGTCGAGGTGATGGCGCACGGCACGGTAAAACAGCTGGAAGCGCTGCAGGCGTGGATGGAAACCGGCCCGCCCGCGGCGCAGGTGGCGTTTGTCGAGGTCGGGCGCGGGGAAGGGGAGTTTGCCGGCTTCGAGTTCCGGCCGACGGTCTGACGGCACGCAGCGCTAGGCGGCGGTCCAGTCGATCGCCGTGCGGCCATGGGCTTCCAGCCAGCGGTTGGCTTCGCGGAAGTGGCCGCAGCCGAGAAAGCCCCGGTGCGCCGACAACGGCGACGGGTGCGGCGCTTCCAGCACGCAGTGGCCGGCGCCCAGCAGCGGCTTCTTGGCTTGCGCATGGCTGCCCCACAGCATGAACACCAGGTTGGGCCGGCTGGCGGCAAGGTGCTGGATCAGGCAATCGGTGACGCCTTCCCAGCCGCGCCGCGCATGGCTGGCGGCCTGGCCCTGCTCGACCGTCAGCACGGTATTGAGCAGCAGCACGCCCTGGCGCGCCCAGCCTTCCAGGTTGCCGGAGGTGCGCGGCGGGCAGTTGCCGTCGGCGCCGAATTCCGCGGCAATTTCCTTGAAGATGTTGCGCAGGCTGGGCGGCACCTTGACGCCTGCCGGCACGGAGAAGGCGAGCCCGTGCGCCTGCGGCAGCTCGACGCCGCCGACCGTGCCGGTGCCGTGGTAAGGGTCCTGGCCCAGGATCACCACCTTGACCACATCGGGCGGCGTCAGGTGCAGCGCGTGGAAGACATGGTGCGGGAACACCGGCTTGCCAGCGGTGCGTTCGCCATCGACAAAGGCGGCCAGCTCGCGCCACGCCGGCACGGCGATGCAGGGCTCGAGCAAGGCGCGCCAGGCGGCGGGCAGGGCATCGGCCTGCGCTTGCAGGCTGGCGGCGGGAGAGGGTTCGCCGGGGGCGCGGGGCGCTTCGGCGGCAAAGAGATCGGCTTGCATGCGGGAAATGCGCGGCGGGAAAACCGCGATTATGACGCCTTGCCCTCGGCGATTCCGGCCAGGCGGTAGCCGCGCGCCGCCTTGCTCAGGTCCGACGGCGCCAATGCCGCCACGGCGGCAAGTCGTGCGGCGAAGGCACGCAGCGCCTCGGCGGCGTGCGCGGCATCGCCATCGAGCCATTCCAGCTCGAGTTCCTGGATGCGCTCCTGCGCGGCACTGGCCGGGGCGGTGATGGTGCCGGTGTCGAGCGCTGCCTCGATCCGTGCGCCGTCATGCGTGACGATCCAGCTGCGGCGGATGAAGTCGGTGCGGAACACCGGCGCCAGGCTGCCGATCAGCGGCGCCAGCACGGCTTGCGCCTCGGCGGGAAAGGCCTGCAGCTCGATGGCGTCGCCGGCGATGGCGGTCTCCCACTCATGCCGCGTGGCCAGGCCGCCCTGGCTGCTGCCAGCGGTCTTCAGCGTCTGCAGCCACTGCGCGCCCTTGCGGCGCAGGCGCAGCGCGGCGCGCGCCTGTGCCAGGTGACGCTCGGGTGTGTCGAGGTAGACGTTGAGCAGCGTGGCTTCGCCTTGCGGCTGGCCGTGGACGTCGAGCCAGGCGGCCAGCGGGGCCAGGGCGGCGTCGGGGACGGCGAGTTTGAGTTCGATTTCCTGGGGCATGGGCGATTCAACGGAAGGCAATGGCGATGGGCTCTCAAGTATCGCAGGCCGGTCCCCTCTCCCGCTTGCGAGAGAGGGTTAGGGAGAGGGCCGGAGGTCGCGTACTGACACGCCATATCGCGAGGCACACGCCTGCCCTCTCCCCCGCCCCTCTCCCGCAAGCGGGATAGGGGAGCAAACAAGCGGCAGGGTCAATTCCACCGTAATGAAGCTTCGCCTCAGCCAAACAACCGCGCCAGCTCCACCCCCGGATCCTTCGCCCGCATGAACGCCTCGCCCACCAGGAAGGCATGCACGTCCGCCTCGCGCATGCGCTGCACGTCCGCGGGCCCGAGGATGCCCGACTCGGTCACCACCAGCTTGTCGGCCGGCATGCGCGGCAGCAGCTCGAGGGTGTTGTCCAGCGAGACCTCGAAGGTGCGCAGGTTGCGGTTGTTCACGCCCAGCAGCGGCGTCTTCAGCCGCAGCGCCACGTCGAGTTCGTCGCCGCCATGGACTTCCACCAGCACGTCCATGCCCAGCTCGTGCGCGCAGGCTTCCAGGTCGGCCATCAGGCCGGGGTCCAGCGCCGCGACGATCAGCAGGATGCAATCGGCGCCCCAGCTGCGCGCTTCATAGACCTGGTACAGGTCGACCATGAAGTCCTTGCGCAGCGCCGGCAGCGGGCAGGCGCCGCGGGCGCGCTTGAGGTAGTCGGCGTGGCCCTGGAAGAAATGCTCGTCGGTCAGCACCGACAGGCAGGCGGCACCATGCGCGGCATAGGTCTCGGCGATGGCCTCGGGCAGGAACTGCTCGCGCAGCACGCCCTTGGACGGCGACGCCTTCTTGATCTCGGCGATCACGCCGGCGTGGCCGTCGGCGATCTTGTCGCGCAGCGCGCGCTCGAAGCCGCGCGGCGCGAAGCCGGCCTCGGTGCGCAGGCTTTCGGCCTCGGCGCGCAGGCTGGGCAGCTCGCGCCGCTTGCGCGCGGCGGCGACTTCGTCGGCCTTTACAGCCAGGATTTTCTGCAGGATGTCGGACATATCGGCGTCTCTTATTTGAACTGCTGCGTGGCCCGCACGAAGGCGTCGAGCTTCTGCCGGGCCGCGCCGCTGGCGATGGCTTCGCGCGCGCGGCGGATGCCGTCCTCGACCGAGTCCGCCACGTTGGCGGCGTACAGCGCGGTGCCCGCATTCAGCGACACGATCTCGCGCGGCGTGCCGGGCGCGTTGGACAGCGCCTCGAGCAACATGTCCTTCGACTCGGCGGCATCGGCAACCTTCAGGCCGCGGTTGGAAATCATCGACAGGCCGAAGTCCTCGGGGTGGATCTCGTACTCGCGCACCTCGCCGTCCTTCAGTTCGCCCACCAGCGTGGCGGCGCCCAGCGAGACTTCGTCCATGCCGTCCTTGCCGTACACCACGATGGCGTGCTGCGCGCCCAGTCGCTGCATCACCCGCACCTGGATGCCGACCAGGTCGGGATGGAACACGCCCATCAGGATGTTGGGCGCATCGGCCGGGTTGGTCAGCGGCCCGAGGATATTGAAGATGGTGCGCACGCCCATTTCCTTGCGGATCGGCGCGACGTTCTTCATTGCCGGGTGGTGCGTGGGCGCGAACATGAAACCGATGCCGGTCTCTTCGATGCACTGGCCGACCTGCTCGGGCGACAGCATGATGTTGACACCGAGCGCCTCCAGCACGTCGGCGCTGCCGGACTTGGAGCTGACGCCGCGGTTGCCGTGCTTGGCGATCTTCGCGCCGGCGGCGGCGGCAACGAACATCGACGCGGTCGAGATATTGAAGGTGTGCGAGCCGTCGCCGCCGGTGCCGACGATATCGACGAAGTTCTCGCGGTCCTTCACCTGTACCTTGTTGGCGAACTCGCGCATCACCTGCGCGGCGGCCGAGATCTCGCCGATGGTTTCCTTCTTGACGCGCAGCCCGGTCAGGATCGCGGCGGCCATCACCGGCGAGATCTGCGCCCGCATGATCTGCCGCATCAGGTGCAGCATTTCGTCATGGAAGATTTCGCGGTGCTCGATGCAGCGCGTCAGGGCTTCTTGCGGCGTGATCATGGCGTTCTCGTTGACAGTCTGGATGGCGTGTTGGGGGCTGGCAGGTGCGGAATCGAGCAGCCTCATCGCGGCGCCTTGACGAAGTTGGCCAGCATCGCATGGCCGTGCTCGGACAGGATCGACTCGGGATGGAACTGCACGCCTTCGACGGCGAGCGTCTTGTGGCGCACGCCCATGATCTCGCCGTCCGGGGTCCAGGCGGTGATCTCCAGGCAATCGGGCAGGGTCTCGCGCTCGATTGCCAGCGAATGATAGCGCGTCACGTCGAAGTGCTTGGGCAGCCCGCTGAACACGCCTTGCTGCGTGGTCTCGATGGTGCTGACCTTGCCGTGCATCACCTGCTTGGCACGGATCACCTTGCCGCCGAAGGCCTCGCCGATGGCCTGGTGGCCCAGGCATACGCCCAGCATCGGGATCTTGCCGGCGAAGTGCTGCAGCGCCGCCACCGAGATGCCCGCTTCCTTCGGGCTGCACGGGCCGGGCGACACGCAGATATGGTCGGGCTTCAGCGCCTCGATTTCCTCGAGGGTGATCTCGTCGTTGCGATAGGTGCGCACGTCCACGCCCAGTTCGCCGAAGTACTGGACCAGGTTGTAGGTGAACGAATCGTAGTTGTCGATCATCAGCAGCATGGCGTCTGTCTCCTGTTCTGTCAGATGTCGGAGTCCAGGCCATCCTGGACCTGCTCGGCGGCGCGGATCACGGCGCGGGCCTTGGCCTCGGTTTCCCTCCATTCGGCCTCGGGGTCCGAATCGGCGACGATGCCGGCGGCGGCCTGCACGTAGAGGTTGCCGTCCTTGACGATGCCGGTGCGGATGGCGATGGCCAGGTCCATCTCGCCGCCGAACGACAGGTAGCCCACCGCGCCGCCATAGATGCCGCGCTTGCGCGGCTCGAGCTCGTCGATGATCTCCATCGCATGGACCTTGGGCGCGCCCGACAGCGTGCCGGCCGGGAAGGTCGCGCGCAGCACGTCGAGGTTGCTCATGCCCTCGCGCAGCGTGCCCTCGACCGAGCTGACGATATGCTGCACGTGCGAGTATTTCTCGATCACCATCTTGTCGGTGACCTTGACCGAACCGGTCTCGGCAATGCGGCCGATGTCATTGCGCGCCAGGTCGATCAGCATCACGTGCTCGGCGATCTCCTTCGGGTCGTTGAGCAGCTCGGTCGCCAGCTGCGCATCCTTGTCCGGGGTATTGCCGCGGGGGCGCGTGCCGGCGAGCGGGCGGATGGTGACGATGTGTTCGCTGCGGGTCTCCCCGTTGGTGCCGACCTTGCGCTCTTCCTGGCGCACCAGGATTTCCGGGGACGCGCCCACCACCTGGAAGTCGCCGAAGTTGTAGAAGTACATGTACGGCGACGGATTGAGCGAGCGCAGCGCGCGGTACAGCGACAGCGGCGCGTCGCGGTAGGGCTTGACCAGGCGCTGGCCGATCTGCACCTGCATCATGTCGCCGGCCATGATGTACTCCTTGGCCTTGTGCACCGCGGCCAGGTAGTCGGCCTTGGCGAATTCGCGGTAGACCTCGGTCTGCACCGACGGGCTGGTCACCGGCACGTCGACCGGCTGGCGCAGCTTCATGCGCAGCTCGCGCAGGCGCTGGCGCGCGCGCGAATAGGCCTCGGGCGTAGTCGGGTCGGCATAGACGATCAGGTAGAGCTTGCCCGACAGGTTGTCGATCACCGCCAGCTCTTCGCACAGCAGCAGCTGGATGTCGGGCAGGTTCAGGTCGTCGGGCTTCTGCGTGTTGGCCAGCTTCTTCTCGATATAGCGCACCGCGTCGTAGCCGAAGTAGCCGGCCAGGCCGCCGCAGAAGCGCGGCAGTCCGGGGCGCAGCGCCACCTTGAAGCGCTGCTCGAAGGCGGCGATGAAGTCGAGCGGATTGCCTTCGTGGGTTTCCACCACCTTGCCGTCGGTCACCACCTCGGTGCGGTTGCCGTAGGCGCGCAGCAGCGTGCGGGCATGCAGGCCGATGAAGGAATAGCGGCCGAAGCGCTCGCCGCCCACCACCGATTCGAGCAGGAAGGTGTTGACGCCGCGGGTCTGCGACTGGGCCAGCTTCAGGTACAGCGACAGCGGCGTTTCCAGGTCGGCAAAGGCCTCGGCGATCAGCGGGATGCGGTTGTAGCCCTGGTCGGCCAGCGATTTGAATTCCAGTTCGGTCATGTCGGTCCTCTTGTTCGGCCCGCGCCGCGGGCGATGGCCTGGCGCGGTGCCGCTTGTCGGCAGAGTTGGCTGGAGCGTAAGGGAGTTCCGCCCCGGTTGCGGACCGTGGTGCGGCAAGCTTGCGGACAAGGCTGCACACGGCCGTAGAGAGGCGTGCGGCGCGTTCTCGAGCTAAACGTAGCAGAGAAATCGGGCTACGCTGGCTTGGCGGGTTTGGGTGGTGATGCCCGGCAGGGCTGGTCGCCTGGGCCGGTGATGGCGACGTCCTCAGGTCGAGGACGTGTCAGCAGACTCGCGAACGCACTTTACGCCTGTTGGGAGGCGCGCCAGCGACGCCAGGGCCAGGCCTGCCGATCACTGCCAGAAGAGATGCGTTTGCGGTTGAGAAACATTGAAGTTCAGGATTTGGTCGGGATCGACGGGCTATCGATGACCGGCCCAGTGTGCGGCAAAGAGCGCTGCGGCATGGGCAATGGAGTCGACTATACCATCGGCGTCGACGCCTTGTACAGGGTTGCCATGGTTGTAGCCATAGGGCACCAGCAGCACCCCCATGCCGGCCGCGCGGGCCGCCTGCGCGTCGTTTTCGGAGTCGCCCAGCGCCGCCATCGCCAAGGGCTCGAGCCCGAAGGCATCGGCCACCTTCAGCAGCGGGAAGGGGTCGGGCTTGCGCAGCGGGAACGCATCGCCGCCGTAGACCAGCTCGAAATACTGGGCCAGCCCGGTCTTGGCCAGCAGCGGCTCGGTGAAGCTGTAGGGCTTGTTGGTCACGCAGGCCAGCCGCAGCCCGGCTGCCTTCATCGCCGCCAGGCCTTCGCGCACGCCCGGGTAGACCTGCGAGAACTGGCCGTTGATGCGGATGTATTCGCGGTCATAGAGCGCGTAGGCATCAGCAAACAGGCCGTTGGCGTGCAGCGGCGAAAAGCGCGCGTCGAGCACGCGCCGGATCAGGTTTTCCGAACCCTTGCCGACGTAGCTGACGATCTCCTGCTCGGACATCGGCGCCACCGGCCCCAGGTTGGGATGCTGGCGGCCCAGCGTCAGCAGCATGGCGTTGATCGAGGCGTGGAAGTCGCCCGCGGTGTCGACCATGGTTCCGTCCAGGTCGACGATCACGCCTTCGATGCCGCGCCAGTCCGTGCGGCGCAGGATCATGCCGTCGGTCATTGGCCAGCCTTGGCCAGCTCGCCGCGCAACGCCGAGATGATGCCGCGGTAGCCGCCGTCGGCATCGGGCTTGCCGAACACGGCCGAGCCCGCCACGAAGGTGTCGGCGCCGGCTTTCGCGATCTCGGCAATGTTGTCGACCTTCACGCCGCCGTCGACTTCCAGCAGGATGGTGCGGCCGGTGCGCGCAGTGTAGGCGTCGATGCGCTCGCGCACGGCGCGCAGCTTGTTCAGCGTCTCGGGGATGAACGACTGGCCGCCGAAGCCCGGGTTGACCGACATCAGCAGGATCACGTCGAGGCGGTCCATCACGTGGTCCAGGTGGTGCAGCGGCGTGGCCGGGTTGAACACCAGGCCGGCCTGGCAGCCGTGATCGCGGATCAGCGCGAGCGAGCGGTCGACGTGTTCGCTGGCCTCCGGGTGGAAGGTGATGATATTGGCGCCGGCCTTGGCAAAGTCCGGGATGATCCGGTCCACCGGGCGCACCATCAGGTGCACGTCGATCGGGGCGCTCACGTGGGGGCGGATCGCCTCGCATACCAGCGGGCCCACGGTCAGGTTGGGCACGTAATGGTTGTCCATTACGTCGAAGTGGATCCAGTCGGCGCCGGCCTCGGTCACGCGGCGCACTTCCTCGCCCAGGCGGGCAAAGTCGGCGGACAGGATGGACGGAGCGATGCGGAAGGTGGGCTGGGTCATGGTGGCGCGCGGTGAATGCGGGAGTGCGGGAATGCTGTTATCGCCGCTGGCGGCGGGCCGTACGGCGTTGAAAGACCGCTATTCTACGCCCGCCCGGGGCGATCGCGTCCGCCGGGCCTGCGCTCTTGCCCGACCCGCGCCCATCCCGCACAATGCGGCTACCATTTCCCTGCCGGCCGATCCCGCCGCCGGCCCTGCCCAAATGAGCGAGTACGCCTTCTCCGTGTCGGTGCGCACCCAGTACCTGCCGGACCAGTCCGACCCCGAGCGCGGGCGCCATGCCTTCGCCTACACCATCACCATCCACAATACCGGCGAGGTCGCGGCACAGCTGATCTCGCGCCACTGGATCATCACGGACAGCGACAACGGCACGCAGGAAGTCGCCGGGCTGGGGGTGGTCGGCCACCAGCCGCTGCTCAAGCCGGGCGAGCATTTCGAGTACACCAGCTGGGCCACGATCTCGACCCCGGTGGGCTCGATGAAGGGCGAGTACTTCTGCGTGGCCGAGGACGGCCACCGCTTCGAGGTGCCGATTCCCGAATTTGCGCTGGTGTTGCCGCGCATGCTGCACTGAGCGTGCCGGGAACCTACGGCCGCGGTGCGTTGTCCTGATCCTGCTGCGGCGCTTGCGTATCTGACTGTGCCGGCTGCTGGCGCGACGGATGCTCCGACGGCGCGCGGGTGGGACGCGGATGCTTTTTCGCCGTGCCCATGGTCCAGACCACGATAAAGATCAGCAGGAACAGCGCCACGCCGGCTTCCAGGGCGAACAGCAGCATGGGATGGGCTTCGAAGAACTTGCTCATGGCAGATGCAGCGCGGCCCGCGGGGGCGCAGGCGGTGGTTGACGGATGACGGTGGCATTGTAGGGGCAATCCGGCACCATGCGCGCCACGCGGCACTGCTGCCTGCGCCCCCGAGAACTTTGAACAATAGCAAGATGGCATACGCGGACGTTTTCCCGACTCCCGAGGTTTCCCAGGTTTCTTCACTGCCGGTGCGCCGCCTGCGCGGCTGGCTGGCGCTGGCCGGCGCAGCGGTACTGCTGGCCGGCTGCATGAGCGGCCCGCCGCCGCGCATCGAGACCACCCCGTCCGGCACCGGGCCGGCGACGGCGTCGTCGCAGAAGGGCCGGCTGCAGGCGGCCAGCTGGGCCGACAGCGGCGGCTGGGCCCAGGAGATCGGACGAGCG
>JABFVP010000391.1 GCA_013362725.1 Cupriavidus sp. | reverse complement strand
ACAGCTGCGGCGAGCCGCCCGGCAACCACGGGGCCAGCACCACGCCAAGGCCGGCGCCCAGCATCAGCAGCGGCGCCAGCACGCCGCCCGAGGTGCCCGAGCCCAGCGCCGCGATCCAGATCACGGCCTTGACCGCCAGCAGCCCCAGCGCGATCTCGATGGCGATGCGGTTGTTGAGCAGGTCGCCGATCACGTCATAGCCGACGCCCAGCGCGCGCGGCTCGAAGTACCCGCCGATGCCGACCACCAGTCCGCCCAGCGCCGGCCACCACATCCAGTGCAGCGGCAGGCGCGAGAACGCATCCTCGGTGCGGTACAGCGTCAGCGTCAGGCCCGCGCCCAGCACGCCGCACAACAGGCCGGCCAGCACGCACGACAGCAGCGCCGGCGTGCCCGCCGCCGCGGTCTGCAGCGGGAACAACGGTCCGGCCTCGAACAGCAGCGGCCGCAGGAAGCCCGCCACCGCGCATGCCAGCGCCACCGGCAGCAGGCTGCGCGGGCGCAGTTCGAACAGCAGCAACTCCACCGCCAGCAGCACCGCCGCCACCGGGGTGCCGAAGATCGCGGTCATGCCGGCGCACGCGCCAGCCACCAGCAGCGCCTTGCGCTCTCCCGCGGTCAGGTGCAGGTACTGGGCCAGCAGCGACGCCAGCGAGCCGCCGGTCATGATGATCGGCCCTTCGGCGCCGAACGGACCGCCGCTGCCGATGACGATGCCCGACGACAGTGGCTTGAGCACCGCCACCCGCGGCGACATCCTGCTCTTGCCGAACAGCACCGCCTCGATCGCTTCGGGAATGCCATGGCCGCGGATCTTGTCGCTGCCATAGCGCGCCATCAGGCCAACGATCAGGCCGCCGATGACCGGCACCGCGATCACCCACGCGCCGAGCGCATGGCCCGCCGGCGAGCGCTCCGCCAGCGACAGCGTCTGGTAGAAAAACAGGTTGGTGAAAAACCGGATCAGGTTCACCAGCACGTCCGCCGCCACGGTGCTGAGCGCGCCGATCCCCAGCGCGATCACCGACAGCAGCAGCAGGCGGCGGTTGACGGCATAGTCGCGTTTTTCGACCGGCATGACAGATGACATCTTGGGGCTCCTTGCGGTTCTGTGCTCTTGTGCGGTGCCACATGCCCCATCACCGGGACGCGCTGCACCAAAGGCGGCCAAATATATCACCCCGTGATATATTACGCGCACCATTCCAAAGCGCCCCCCGTCACAAGAATGCCAACCGCCCCCGTTTCCGCCATGGCGCATAACGCCCGTGCCTGGCTGCGCACATTCGTTCCGCTGCCCGTTGCCGCCAGCCGCAAGGAGCGCCTCAAGAGCTGCTTCGGCGCGCTGCTGGGCCTGCTTTGCACCGAATGGATCAGCCACCAGACGCTGGGCGGCTTCAACCCCTGGTTCGTCGCGCCGATGGTCGCCTCGGCGGTGCTGCTGTTCGCGGTGCCGTCTTCGCCACTGGCGCAGCCATGGTCGATCATCGGCGGCAACCTGATCGCCGCGGTGATTGGCGTGGCCTGTGCGCGCTGGATCCCGGACCCAGGCCTGGCCGCGGCCGTCGCGGTGTCGGTCGCCATCGCTTTGATGTTCCAGTTCCATTGCGTGCATCCGCCCAGCGGCGCGGTCGCGATCACCGCGGTCTTCGGCGGGCCGGCGGTCAGTGCGCTGGGCTTCGGCTTCGTGGCGGTGCCGGTGCTGTTCAACTCGATGCTGCTGCTGATGATGGCGCTGGCCTTCAACAACTTGTCGCGCCGGCGCTACCCGCATCGCCCGCCCGAGCCTGCGGTGCAGCATGGCACGCGGGATGTGCCACCCAGCCAGCGCGTCGGCGTCACCCGCGCTGACCTGGATGCGGCACTTAAGGTGCGCGGCGAATTTCTGGATATCGAGGAAGACGACCTCGAGCAGATCCTGGTCGCGGCGCAGCTGCGTGCGTATCGCCGCCATTTCGGCAACGTGCTGTGCGGCGAGATCATGTCGCGGGACGTTATCACGGTGACACCCGACCAGCCCGCGCAGGAAGCCGGGCACCTGCTGTCGCGACACCGCATCAAGGCGCTGCCGGTGGTGGACGCGACGCGCAAGCTGGTGGGGATCGTCACCCAAAGCGATTTTTTTGCGGCGCAGCGCGATACCGGCGCGCGGCGTCTGGCCGGCACCGTGCGCAACCTGAGGACGCATGCCGTGGTCACGGCGCGGCCCGAGCAGCCGATGGTGGAACTGGCGCAGGCGTTCTCCGACGGCGGGCTGCATCACGCGCCGGTGATCGATGATCAGCGGCGCGTGGTGGGCATGGTGACGCAGTCGGACCTGGTGGCGGCGTTGTTGAAGAGTGGGGTGATGGCGGTACCGGATTGAAACTGGGTTGTTCCTGGATTTGGACGCCTGACTTCGTGGATGCTCCGGCCCTCTCCCCCGCCCCTCTCCCGCAAGCGGGAGAGGGGAGCAAACCAGCGGGAGGCGAAAATCCTTTGGGCTCTCCCGCGATAACGCGTGCGAGCGCAGCGACGCACTCCGTGCCAGAGCAGCAGACCTGAGATAGTGAGTGCGCGCAGCGCAGCCGAAGGCGTCCCACCAATAACGCCGTTAG
>JABFVP010000123.1 GCA_013362725.1 Cupriavidus sp. | reverse complement strand
GACCTGACTCTATGGCGTCAGGTCTTGCGCAGGCAACAGGTCAGCCACCGCAAATCGGCTTGGCCGGCGCGCTACTTCACGGGGGTCAGGATGGGCGCGCCCTTGTCCTTGATCAGAAACACGACAAACCTGGCCGGCCGCGTGGAGCTGGCGTTGCGCCCGACCGTATGGATATCGTCAGGGCCCTCGTGGAAGGTATCCCCGGCCTTGAGGGTTACCTCCTTTCCGCCCTTCAGGCCCATGACAATGTTGCCCTCCAGCACATAGACAAAAGCGTGTGCATCATGCCGATGCACCGGGTCGACCGAGCCAGGCGGATAGTCGACGATGATCATCTGGACTTCCTTGCCGGGATACTGTGGCAACGGTTCCGAGCGCAATGGCGTGACGTGCGCCTCCGGTGCGGACAGCGCCGGCTGGAACGCCCCCAGGCAAGACAGCATCAGGGTTGCCGCAATCAGCTTGAGCGTCCTCATGGCTTTACTCAGCATGCGTGCGGGCCAGCCACTGCCCGAGGCCGATGCGACCAATCCGGGCGTCGCCTAGCGGCACCAGCGACAGTGCCTCGACCTGGCCGCCGTAATATCGGGCGTCGCGATCCGTCACGACCGTGCGTGGGTCGCGCACCGATTCCAGATAGCGGGCAACGATCTCCGCGAACGGGGCACGGTCCGGTCCGGCGATGTCAACGGTTCCGTTCAGCGGTGCCCCGAGCGCGACCTGCGCAAGATTCGCCGCGACGTCGTCCGCCGCGATCGGCTGGAACAGGCCATCGCCGATGCGCACGGTGGTGCCATCCGTACTGAAATCGGCGATGCCGCCGATGAACTCCATGAACTGCGTGGCGCGCACGATCGTGTAGGGCACGCCGGCCGCTTCGATCACTTCTTCTTGCGCTACCTTGGCGGCGAAATACGCGTTCTCCGGCATGCGCTCGGCGCCCACAATGGAGAGCGCAACGTGATGGCGTACGCCCGCGGCGACCTCGGCCTTCCCCAGTTGACGCGCCGAGGCACGGAAGAAGTCGAGCACTGCCTGCGGCTCCCATGAGGGTGCGTTCGTCACATCCACTACCACCTCCGCATCGATCAGCGCGTCGCTCAGGCCTTCGCCTGTCACCGAGTTGACGCCGGAACGCGGGGATGCGGCGATGGCCTGATGGCCTGCCTTGCTGAGCAGGGTGACCAGGCGTGAGCCGATCAGGCCCGAACCACCGATGACGACGATTTTCATGACAAGTCTCCAAGTTAGGGGGAATCTGCGCACGGGGAGGGCATCGCATGGAATTTACCGTCGCCACCGCCTCGCTCAAGCCAATTGTGGAACAATCATGCCCCATGGATAAGGGCCAAGAAACGTCGATTTGACTAGTCCAAGTCGGTTCTGCGCCAGTGCCGGGGAACTGTCATGACCGCACCAACAACCACCGTGGCCATCGAGATCGATCGCGACAAGCCGCTGCCGGTTTATCTGCAGATTTGCGAGCGTTTCCGCATGGCCATCGCTGCGGGGCATCTTCGTCCCGGCGACCGCGTGCCGGCGTTGCGTGGCCTCGCCACGCAGCTGAATACGGCGCGAGGGACGGTCGAACAGGCCTATACGATTCTTGTCGACGAGGGCTACCTGCAGATGCGAGGCGCGGCCGGCACGTTCGTCTCGTCGGCGCTCTCGCCCACAGTGCTGCACGCAGCGCATGCAAAGCGCCGCGAACATGCGCAAGCCGGACCAGACATTGACAAGGCGGGACCAGTGAAGGCGCCGGCCGCCACGCATGCCGGTCAGCCGATGCCTGGCAACACGGCGATCACCGTCGCCATGAGTGGCGAGCCGCGGCCATTGCAGCCGGGGCTGCCGGCGCTCGACGCGTTTCCGCGCAAGCTATGGAGCCGGCTCGTTTCACGTGGTGCGCGCAGCGGCGAACGTGCGATGCTGGCGTATCCGGAGCCAATGGGGGATCGGCGGCTGCGCGAACGCATCGCCACATATCTGGCCCTGTCGCGTGGTGTCACTTGCCTGCCGGGGCAGGTGTTCGTTACCAGTGGCTACCGCGCGACGCTGGAACTCATCTTGCGCAGCCTCGCGAGTCCCGGCGAGCGCGTGTGGTTCGAGGATCCCGGCTATCTGCTGGCACGCAGCTTTCTCGCCGAGAGCGGCGTGCAACTGGTCCCGGTGCCCGTCGACGAGGAGGGCATCGATGTCGGGCACGGTATCGCACGTGATGCGCAGGCGCGTTTCGCGATGGTTACGCCATCGCACCAGAGCCCGCTCGGACATACGTTGTCGCTCGCCAGGCGCATGGCATTGCTGAGTTGGGCGGAGACTGGGTCGCGCTGGATCATCGAAGACGACTACGACAGTGAGTTCCGCTACCTGGGCCGGCCATTGCCCGCCTTGAAGAGCCTCGACCGGCTCGACCGCGTGATCTATTGCGGGACGTTCAGCAAGGTGATGTTCCCGGGGCTGCGGCTTGCATATGCGGTGGTGCCCGAGCGTGCGGTCGAGCGCGTCACGCGGGTGGCGTGCAGCATGAATGCCGGCGCACCGGCGCTATTGCAGACCGCGCTGGCAGATTTCATCGAGCAGGGGCACTTCGCGCGGCATGTAAAGCGCATGCGCGCGTTGTACGGACAGCGGCGCGTGTGGATCGCGCAGGCGCTTGAGCAGACGTTCGGCGCGCGGCTGATTGTGGATCTGCCAGCCGGCGGCGTCCAGTTCGCGGTGCGGTTTGCCGAAGCCGCCGATGGTCCGGTTGATGACGTCGCTGTCGCCGCGCGCGCCCGCCACGCCGGTCTTGCCGTGCTGCCGCTTTCGATCTGGTACGCGAACCCACGCCTGCGGCGTACGCCGCGCGGCCTGGTGATGGGTTTTGCCAATATCGCTGATGCCGGCGAGGCCGGCCGGCTCGCGCGCAGGCTGCGCGCATGCCTTGACGGGTAGGCTCAATGGCCGAAGCGTGCGGGATCGTACGGCCGGGCGTCCACATACGGCGTCTCGCCGTCGATCAGCTCGCCCAGCAGCCGCGCCGTGGCGGGGCCCAGGGTAAAGCCCTGGTGCGCGTGTCCGAAGTGGAACCACAGGCCCGGATGCCGCGGGGCCCGGCCCACGACGGGGCGCATATCCGCGACACAGGGCCTCGCGCCGAGCCAAGGGGTGTCTTCGACGGGGGCGCCGAGTTCGAGCAGTTCGCCGGCATAGCGCTCGGCCCGCAGCAACTGCACCGGCGTGGGCGGCGCGTCATGGCGGGCGAATTCCGCACCGGTGGTGAGGCGCAGGCCGCGCTTCATCGGCGCCAGCAACAGCCCATTTTCGCTATCGAGCAGCGGTAGCCTTGGCATCGCGGGCGCCGCGTAGTGGCGGTGGTAGCCGCGTTTCACGAACAGCGGGATGCGGTAGCCGAGCGGACGGGTCAGCGCGGGAGCCCACGGGCCCAGTGCGATGACCGCCTGCTGCGCCGTGACCATGCCGTCATCCGTGGTCACGCTCCAACCGCCACCGGCCGGCTTCAGCGTGGTGGCGTCGCCACGGCTGAGGATGCCGCCGGCCTTCTCGTAGCAGGCGGCGTAGCGGTGCACCAGCTCGCCGGGGTCGGCCACGGTCCATGGTTCGCGCCAATGGATGGCGCCGGCCAGGGGCCCATGCAGGGCCGGCTCCGCCGCGGCGAGGGCGGCGCCGTCCAGGATCCGGCAGTCGAGTTCGTGCTCGCGCGAGACCGCCACGGCATTTGCCGCATCGCGGTCGAACGCCGCGCCGGTGCGGTAAGCCTGTAGCCACCCCTGCTTGCTGACCAGGTCGTGCGCGCCCGCCAGCGCGATCAGACGCTCATGCTCGGTCAGGCAGTGCCGGATCAGCGCGCTGTAGGCGACCACCGTCTGCGCGTAGCGGCCCGGCGCGGATTCGTGCCAGTAGCGGGCCAATGCAGGCAGCAGGCCGGCCAGCGCGCGCGGATGGTAATGGACATCATTGCCTTGCCGCGCCATCACGCGCAGCACGGCCGTCCACTCGCGCGGGAAGGCGTACGGCTGCACCGCCTCGCGCTGGATGATGCCGGCATTGCCGTAAGAGGTCTCACGCCCCGGCGCCTGCCGGTCGACCAGCACCACCGCGTAGCCGCGCTGGCGCAGCGCCAGCGCCGTGCAGACGCCTACCATGCCGGCGCCGAGTACCAGGATTTCTTTGCTCATGCGGTAGCGTCTGCCATGCCTGTCGCGTTGATCCGATGCCCCGATTCTGCAACAGCGGCGTGCCAGGCGAAACCGGCATCGGGAGCAATTATCCGAATTGTCGATTGCCGTTTCGGCAATCGTACGGCTGAGATCCGGTCGCACAGCCGGTCGCACCTTTGTTCGCTCATTGGTCCGTATCTATGCTTGTGATGGCCTGCGCCAGGTGCTCAACGAAGGCGCGGCCCGCGGGCGGCAGGTTGCGCCGTGCCAGCGTCTGGACCTCGATATAGCGTTCGTTCATTTCACGGTCGCGCAGGGGCACGGCGGTGATGATGCCCGCCTTCAGCCGTCGCCGCACCGACAGCTCGCCATAGAAGCTGATGACGCCGCCGCCGGCGGCGGCGAAGCCGACCAGGGAATCCAGATGATTGCTGGAAAACACAGTCTGGTAGCTCAGGCCCTGGCGGCTGCAGCTGGTATCCAGCAACTGGCGCAGTGAACTATCCCTGGGCGGCAGTGCCAGCGGGTAGCCGATCACCTGGGCCAGGGACAGCTGGCGCTGGCCGGCCAGCGGATGACCGGGGGCCATGACCGCCAGCACGGGTGCGGGATGGCGCAGTTCCACCTCGATATCGAGTTCGGGCAAGCCGCTCAGGGTGATGCCGATATCGGCCTCGCCATCGCGGATACGCCTGGCAATGTCGCCTTGCGGGCATACGTCCAGGTCGAAGCGGATTCCGCCGTATTGTTCGCGGAAACTCGCCGCCAGGGCCGGGATGAAATCGTGCGTCAGGCCTTCCACGCTGGCCAGCCGCACCTGGCCGACGCGCAGGCCGCGCAGCGCCTGGATGTCGCCGGTGACCCGGTCGATTTCCTGCTGGGCGCGCTTGGCGTGCGCCGCCAGCAGCTCGCCGGCGGCATTGGGGACCAGGCCGCGTGCGCGCCGGTCGAACAGCAGCGTATCGAGTTCGCTCTCGAGCTTGGCGATCTGCCGGCTCACTGCCGAAGGCGCCACACTGAGCTTGACGGCCGCCTCCTTGACCGAGCCGGTGCGAACCACTTCAAGGAAGTAGCGCACGGCGGTTTCCTGCAGGATGCGGTAGGACATGGTCGGGGCGGGGCGGACGGAGAAGGGGCATCACCCATTCTATAGATTGCGTTTTCGGCAATCAATGTTTCGAAACATTGCTACGATCTGACGCCGAATCGGTCGTACGATGAAATCAACGGCGTCTTGCTGCCTGACAGCCTGGCCGCCGCTTCGCCGATGATCCCCCTGCCGGAGCACCCGCATGCGATCCGTCCCCCGCACCCTGTTCCAGCTTGCAGCCTGCAGCGTCGCTGCGGTGGCCACGCTTGCGCCCGCCACTGCCGCCGCGCAGGGCGGCTATCCATCCAGGCCGATCCAGCTGGTCCTTCCGTTCCCACCGGGCGGCGCCACCGACCTCGTCGGCCGCATCGTCGCACGCAAGCTCGGTGAAGGGCTAGGGCAGTCCGTGGTGGTCGAGAACCGGCCCGGGGCCGGCACCATCGTCGCCGCCAGCTACGTAGCCAAGTCCGCGCCGGACGGCTACACGCTGATGGCGACGTCGGGAACGACTTTCACGGTCAATCCGGCGGTCTACGCCAAACTGCCGTACGACCCGCAGAAGAACTTCGAGCCGGTCGGGCTGATCGGCTCTACCGGGTTGATCCTGCTCGCCAACCGCGACGTGCCGGTGAACAACCTCAGGGAGTTCGTGGCCGCGGCCAGGGCGGCGCCGGGCAAGTATTCCTACGCGTCGTTCGGCGCCGGCACCACCGCTCACTTCGCCGGCGAACAACTGCTAAACCTGACCGGCACCAGGCTGCTGCATGTGCCGTACAAGGGCAGTGCGCCCGCCATGACCGATCTGATGGGCGGGCAAGTGCCGTTCAGCATCGATACCGTGGCCGCGGCGATCCCGCAACTCAAGTCCGGCAAGATCAAGGCGATCGCCGTCACCACGGCGAAGCGCTCGGCGCTGCTGCCCAATGTGCCTACCGTGGCGGAAAGCGGCTACCCCGGCATGGACACCAGCACGTGGATCGCGCTGGTCGCGCCCCGCGGCGTGCCGGCCGAAGTCAGGACGAAGCTGGAGCAGGCGCTGGCCGCCGCCATTGCCGATCCTGCCACGCGCAAGCAATTGGCCGAGAGCGGGATCGAACCGTCCTACGCGCCCGGCAGTCAGGTCGCGGCCATGATCGACAAGGAGATCCCGCAAATGCGCGCCATCGCGCAGCGCGCGCATATCAAGCTGGACTGAGCCGGACCGTTGCCGTTTTCTTCCCTTGCCCGCTGCCCCTCGCGGCGGCTGGCATTGCCACCGATATCCTGTGGTCCATGCAGCCGCAAGATTCACTGACCTCGACTTCCGCAGTCGAACTCCGCCGCCTGATCGGCATCCGGGAGATTTCGCCGGTAGAACTGCTGGAAGCGTGCATCGCCCGCATCGCGGCCTACAACCCGGCCATCAACGCCATCACCGCGACTTGCTTCGAGCGCGCCCGCAAGGAGGCGCGCGCGGCCGAGCAGGCAGTGCTGCGCAACCAGCCGCTCGGCCTGCTGCATGGCTTGCCGCTCGGTGTCAAGGACCTCGAGGCGACCGAGGGCTTGCTGACCACCTACGGCTCGCCGCTGTTCCGCAATCATGTGCCGACGTCGGACAATGTACTGGTGGCGCGGCTGCGCGCAGCGGGCGCCATCGTGGTCGGCAAGACCAACATTCCGGAAATGGGCGCCGGCGCCAACTCGCGCAATGCAGTCTGGGGCGCGACCGGCAATCCGTTCAATCCCAATCTCAATGCGGGAGGGTCATCGGGGGGCTCCGCCGCGGCGCTAGCCGCGGACTTCCTGCCGCTGTGCACCGGGTCGGACACCGGCGGCTCTCTGCGCATTCCCGCAGCGAAATGCGGCGTGGTGGGCTTCAGGCCATCACCCGGCGTCGTGCCCAATTCGCGCAAGCTGCTCGGCTGGACGCCGATCTCGGTGGTCGGCCCGATGGGACGCACCGTGGCCGACGCGTGCCTGCAGCTCGCCGCGTCGGCGGGTGTGTCGGTGACCGATCCGCTGACGTACCCGGTAGACGCGGATGCCTTCCGCGTGCCGCCGCAAGCAGACCTGTCGGCGCTGCGGGTCGGCTATACCGAGGACTTCGGCTGCTGTGCCGTGGACGACGGTATCCGCCGCGCCTTCCGCGGCAAGATCGCCGCGATGCGGCACCTGTTCCGGCGCTGCGACGAGATCCGCTTCGACCTGGGTGATGTGCACCGGTGCTTTGACGTGCTGCGCGCGGAAAGCTTCGTCGCCGGCCTGCATGAAGCCTATCAGCGCGATCCCGCCGCACTGGGGCCGAATACGCGTGCCAACTATGAGATGGGCGCGAAGATGTCGCTGGCCGACAGCGCCTGGGCCCAGGCGGAGCAGAACCGGATCCTGCAGCGTTTCCAGCAGGCCTATGAGGCATACGACGTGATCCTATCGCCGACCACGCCGGTGTCGCCGTTTGCATGGACCCGGCTGTACGCCGACACCATCAATGGCGAAAAGCAACCGAACTACTATCGCTGGCTGGCGTTGACCTATGTCATCACGCTGACCACGCATCCGGCCATCTCGCTTCCGTGCGGTACGGATGAAGCCGGCATGCCGTTCGGGCTGCAGCTGACCGGGCGCTTCCGCCGGGATCTGGACACGCTGAGTGCGGCGCAGGCTCTGGAGACCGCGTTTGCCGCCTCGCCGGCGCTGCGCCGGCCGGTACCGGACCTGTCGCAAATCCCGCCCGCCACGCCTGCGCTGCGCTCCATTGTCACGGCGCCGCCGGATGCGGACGCCGGAACGCAGGCGAGCGGGATCTCGGCGGTATAGCGTCGCGCATGGTCATGGTGATGGTCTCGGGCTTGCGCATCGCGGCCTCCGGTCTCGGACGGACGGAAAGCCGCCAGCATGCCAGTCCTGGCAAAGGGGGTACGACATGTCTATTTGGCTCAGGTACGACAATTCTATTTGGCCGTGACAGACTTCCTTCGCATAATATGTGTTATGTCAAATCGTAGGCGTCTCTGGCGGGCACTACAGAAGGCGCTGCGAACAGTCCAGGCACGCACGGAACCGGCACTGGGCTGACCGGCAGCACATCAGCAAATCCAGCACCTCTCGCTTCGATACGCCTGCGTCCTGCAGGCGTTTTTTTTGTGCCGCAATCTTGCGGTAGTAGCGCCGTCTCGGCGCGTCCTGCAGCCCCCGCCGCAGCGTGCGGATAAACCAATAGAGGTGGCGAATTTCCCGCGCCACAGCTTGTTTTTCGTGTTCTGTCACAGTGGGGAAAACCCTGAATCATCGACACCAAACAGAGGCTCCTGCATAGCGCTTCAGAGGGATTGACGCGCTTAGCTACAACGCGGATTGTTGCCGCATTCCAACGCACCGTCAGATCCATGCAACTCAAGTCCGCCATTTGCCTCGCCGTCGCGTCAACGCCTCTAGTCGCTTCTGCCTACACCGTCACCACGACCACCACAACGACTAGAGACGCAAAGGGAAACATCGTTGCCGTTGAAACCACGCAATCAGCACCGTACTCAGCAGGCCGATGCCAGCGGCTCAGGGTCGATGAGAGCATGCTTCTCGATCAGCTACGGCGCACTGGCTGGAAGCTCGAACAAGACGGCGTGCGCGCTCAATTGACGCAAGTGCAAGAGGAAATCACCTTGCGTGGCTGTTAAACCAAGCCGTTACGAAACGACAGTAGCGCGGGGGCCCCAGAGCCCCGCGAAGATTGGTCAGGGAAGCCCCTGAACGGGGCTTTCGCCGGTCGCCCTACGGGCTGGCGACTCGAATCGCCCTGACGCGGTGTTTTGCCGTGGAATCGGCTTGCAGTAAGGGGGGGTACCCTATCGACGCGGCGTGTCCTCAGGGAATGCCGCCAGATCGACAGGCGTCAACTGCCGATTCTTTGGCCCGCCAGTCATCGCCACCGGCACCACCTGCACCGGCAGTTGTACCGGCTGCATCGGCGCCGGCGGCGCGACCGGCTCGACCGGCACAGCAGCCACCGGCACCGGTTCCTGATGAACCGGCTTTGGTGGCTGCTGCGACTGCTGGCCGTCTGGATCAAACGCCATGAAAAACCCGGTCTGGACGATCTGCGCACACTGGTCCCTGCCGACCGAAAGCCGCGTGCCCTGCTGCGTGTAGCAGTTACACCCGCCCTTGAACGTGACACACGCGGCAGGCACCGGCACCCGTTTCGGCTTGGTCAACTCGTCGTATGCCGGCGCGGTGTAATCCAGCCCCGGAATCCGCGGCGTGTAAGACGAAATGTACTCAGCTGTGGTCAACGGACGCGCCCGACCATCGCCCTGACCGTAGGCAATTTGACCTGGCTGTTTCGCACCCGCCTTGATGGCGGTCGCTTCTTCGCTCTCGCCCTGCATCGGCTGGTAGACCTTGCGATACCCCACGTAACCCAAGAGCGCCACCGCAGCCAGCACACACGGGATGATCATCAGCACCTTACGCGGAATCTTCCGCTTGACCGTATGCACCTCCGCCGACTTATACAGCCCGTACACCGACTTCGGATACTTGAAATCCTTCTTCTGTGAATCCTTGCGCCCTGCCGGCTTGTCACAGTTCTCGCGCACTGCGTTCCACTCATGCACGACCGACGACTGAGCGCCAAACTTCCGCACCAAATGCAAATGCCTGCCGCACAGCCGCCGAGCGTTGTTGTCGATCAGCATCGGATGCTGCGTGATCAGAAACAGTGTGATCCCGCGATGCCGCAGCGTTTCCAACTCCGCCACATGGCGAGGCACCGCGGCGCCGTTCGCACGCGTGCGAAACGCCTTCTGCGCCTCGTCCAGCACCACGATCGACCCTGCCGGCACATCCGGCCAGTCCTCTTGCTTCTCGAGCGGCGTCCACGGCAACGCCAACTCATTGATGCCGTGATAGTAGACCGGGCGCCCTTC
>JABFVP010000537.1 GCA_013362725.1 Cupriavidus sp. | reverse complement strand
GCGGTCTGCCTTTGTTATCGTGGGCGCGCTCGGCGCGCTGACGGCGCTGCTGGTATGGCGCTGGGTGCCGTTCGTGCCGGCCGATCGGCGTGCCAGCCCGCTGCGCGAGTTGTCCGCGCTCGGGCGCAAGCAGGTGTGGCTGACGCTGGGCATCGGCGCGATCGGGTTTGGCGGCATGTTCTCGGTGTTCAGCTATATCAAGCCGACCATGCTGGAGCTGGCGCATATGCCGGCGGCCGGCATCCCGGTGGTGCTGGCGCTGTTCGGCATCGGCATGGTCGCGGGCAACCTGGCCGGCGCCAGGCTGGCCGACAAGGCGCTGATGCCCACGGTCGGCGGCGTGCTGGTCTGGACCGCGCTGGTGCTGGGCGCCTTTACCTTTACCGCGTCGCATGCCTGGCTGGCGGCGTTCAATGTGCTGCTGGTCGGCACCGCGGTGGCGCTGGGCCCGGCGCTGCAGATCCGGCTGATGGACGTTGCCGGCGATGCGCAGACGCTTGCGGCCGCGCTGAACCATTCCGCCTTCAACCTGGCCAATGCGCTGGGCGCGTGGCTGGGTGGGCTGACCATTGCCGCCGGCTTCGGCTGGGAATCGACCGGCTGGGTCGGCCTGCTGCTGGCGCTGGGCGGACTGGTGATCTATGCCTGGTCGATGCTGAGCATGGAGCGGCGCGTCCCCGCCGCGGCGTAGCGCGCCGGCGCGCGCGCCTCATCGGAATCATGAAGCAAAAAGGGGCGCCAAATCGGCACCCCCATTTCATTGCGCGTGTTGCCAGCGCCGGATTTACTCGGCGTCAGCCACGCTTGCGCCGACCACGTTGAAGCCGCCGTCGACGTAGGTGATCTCGCCGGTCACGCCGCTGGCCAAGTCCGACAGCAGGAACGCGGCGACGTTGCCGACCTCTTCGATGGTGACATTGCGGCGCAGCGGCGCGGCTTGCTCGAAGTGGCCGAGCAGCTTGCCGAAACCCTTGATGCCGGAAGCGGCCAGGGTCTTGATCGGGCCGGCCGAGATGCCGTTGGCACGGATGCCGCGCGGGCCGACCGACGAGGCCAGATAGCGCACGCTGGCTTCGAGCGAGGCCTTGGCCAGGCCCATGGTGTTGTAGTTGGGAACGACGCGCTCGGCGCCCAGGTAGGTCAGCGTCAGCAGCGAGGCCTTGTCCGACAGCAGCGGCAGGGCGGCCTTGGCCAGTGCCGGGAAGCTGTACGCGGAAATGTCGTGGGCGATGCGGAAGCCCTCGCGCGACAGGCCGTCGAGGAAATCGCCGGCAATCGCTTCACGCGGTGCGAAGCCGATCGAATGCACCAGGCCGTCGAACTTTTCCCAGCGCTGGCCCAGCGCGGCGAAGGTGGCGGCAATCTGCTCGTCGCTGCCGACGTCGCATTCGAACACCAGGTCGCTGCCGAATTCCTTGGCAAAGTCGCTGATCCGGTCCTTGAACCGTTCGCCGACGTAGGTGAAGGCCAGTTCGGCGCCTTCGCGCTTGCACGCCGAGGCAATGCCGTAGGCGATCGAGCGGTTCGAAAGCAAGCCGGTGATCAGGATCCGCTTACCTGCCAGAAATCCCATAAATTCTCCAAGGTGGTGTATCAGGCACGCTTCGTGCGTCCGCCGTGCGGCCGTGCGGGTGCCGGGCTGTCCTGCGGCCCTTTTATTGCGCCGCGCAGAGGGAATGTCCGGATGGCTGGGGCCACCCCGGACGCATGTAAAATTGTCTCATACTTGGCCCGGCCGCAGAACGCCGGGCCTTACAGGTGACAGTGGAGGAATCCAACAGGATGCCTATTCAAGCACGTTGGCCGCTTCAGGCGGCATGGCAGTGCTTCCGGCGGGATGCAGTACTGCGTGGTGGGGCGGCAATGAAGCTGGCGCTGACGCTGGCGGCGGGGGTCTCGCTCTTGTCTGATCCGGCATGGGCGGCGCATGGCTTTGCGCTGCATGGGGACCTCAAGTACCAGCCGAATTTCTCGCACTTCGAATACGCCAATCCCAACGCGCCGGTCGGCGGCACGCTGACGCTCGCCAATCCTGACCGGCGCACCAGCTTCGACAAGTTCAATCCGTTCACGCTGAAGGGCACCTCGGCCCCGGGGCTGAACGCGCTGATGTTCGAGTCGCTGCTGATCAGCAGCGCCGACGAAAGCGCCAGCGCCTATGGCCTGCTGGCCGAGGACGTCACGGTGGCGCCCGACGAGTTGTCGGTCACGTTTACGATCCGTCCGCAGGCGCGCTTTTCCAATGGCGATCCGGTGCTGGCCTCGGACGTCAAGTATTCCTACGACATGCTGATGAGCAAGGCCTCGAGTCCCGGCTATCGCAGCATGTGTACCGACGTGAAGGCGGTGGTCGTGACCGGCGAGCGCACTGTGCGCTTCGATTTCAAGCAGCGCAACCGCGAGCTGCCGCTGATCGTCGGCTCGCTGCCGGTGTTCTCGCGCAAGTGGACCGCCAAGGTGCCGTTCGAGAAGCTGACCTTCGAGCCGCCGGTGACCAGTGGCCCCTATCTGATCGAGCGTTTCGACGCCGGCCGCGGCATCATTTTCCAGCGCGACCCGAAGTACTGGGGCAAGGACCTCGCGGTGCGGCGCGGCACCTACAACTTCGCGCGCGTGGTCTACCGGCTGTACAAGGACGAGACCGCGCGGCTCGAGGCCTTCAAGGCCGGCGAGTTCGACGCCATCGTCGAATACAAGGCCAAGAACTGGGCCAAGAGCTACCAGGGCACGCGCTTTCGCAACGGCGAGCTGCTCAAGACCGAGTTCCCGCATCGCAACGGCGCCGGCATGCAGGGCTATGTCATGAACCTGCGCAAGCCGGTGTTCCAGGACGTGCGCGTGCGCCAGGCGCTGATCCTGGCGCTGGATTTCGAATGGCTCAACCGGCAGCTGTTCTACGGCGCCTACAAGCGCCTGGACAGCTGGTTCTCCAACAGCGAACTGTCGGCCAGCGCCAGCTTCGATGGCCGCCCGGGACCCGGCGAACTGCAGCTGCTCGAACCGCTGCGCGCGCAGCTGCCGCCGGAGGTGTTCGGCCGCGACGTGGTCCAGCCCAGCACCGCGCCGCCGCGCTCGCTGCGCGACAACCTGCGCCTGGCGCGGCGCCTGCTGGCCCAGGCCGGCTGGACCTATACCGATGGCGCGCTGCGCAACGCCAAGGGCGAGCCGCTGGTATTCGAGTTCCTCGACGACGGCGGCGCCATGAGCCGGGTCATCACCACCTACGTGCGCAACCTCGAGAAGCTCGGCATCCAGGTGCACCAGCGCACCACGGATTTCGCGCTGTACCAGAAGCGGCTCGAAGACTTCGATTTCGACATGGTGTCGATCCGCTTCCCCGATTCGCAAAGCCCGGGCAATGAACTGCGCGACCGCTTCTCCAGCGAGGCCGCCGGCACGCCGGGCTCGGACAACCTGTTCGGGCTGAAGTCGCCGGCGGTCGACAAGCTGGTCGATAACGTGCTGCGCGCCGATACCCGGCAGGAGCTGGTCACGGCCGGTCGCGCGCTCGACCGGGTGCTGATGCACGGCTATTACATCGTGCCGAACTGGTACAGCGCGTCGCACCGGGTGGCCTACCGCAAGACGCTGGCGTACCCGGAGCGGCTGCCGTATTTCTACACGGCGGAAGGCTGGATCCTCAGCCACTGGTGGCGCACCGACGTGCAGGCGCAAGCCCGCTGAGGCGCTCAGGCGCTGACCGGTTCAGCGCGGACAAGGAAAGAGACGGCCCCCATGCTTGCCTATCTGCTCAAACGCATCCTGCTGATGATTCCGACGCTGGTCGGGGTCATCACGCTGACCTTTGTCGTGATCCAGTTCGTGCCGGGCGGCCCGGTCGAACAGATGATGATGGAGCTGAAAGGGCGCGGCGGCGCTGGCGAAGCCAGCGGCGGCGGCGCCGAATACCGCGGGCGGCGCGGCGTCGATCCCGACAAGATCAAGGAGATCCAGGCCCTCTACGGCTTCGACAAGCCGCCGCTGGAGCGCTACATGCTGATGCTCAAGCGCTTTGCCCAGTTCGACCTGGGCCAGAGTTATTTCCAGCACCGCAGCGTATGGGAGCTGGTCAAGTCCAAGCTGCCGGTATCGGTCAGCCTGGGCCTGTGGACGTTCTTCCTGACCTACCTGATATCGGTGCCGCTCGGCATCTCCAAGGCGATCCGGGCGGGCAGCCGTTTCGACGTGGTGACCAGCGTCATCGTGCTGGTGGGCTATGCCATTCCGGGCTTCGTGCTGGGCGTGCTGCTGCTGGTGGTGTTCGGTGGCGGCACCTTCGTGCAGTGGTTCCCGTTGCGCGGCCTGACTTCCGACAACTGGGACCAGCTGTCGCTGATGGGCAAGGTGATGGACTACCTGTGGCACCTGGTGCTGCCGATCACGGCGTCGGTGGTGGGCAGCTTCGCGGTGGTGACCATGCTGACCAAGAACGCCTTCCTCGAGGAAATCCGCAAGCAGTACGTGCTGACCGCGCGCGCCAAGGGCCTGGGGGAGCGCCGGGTGCTGTGGAAGCATGTGTTCCGCAATGCGCTGATCCCGCTGGTGACCGGCTTCCCCGCGGCGTTCATCGGTGCCTTCTTCACCGGCTCGCTGCTGATCGAGACGCTGTTCTCGCTCGACGGGTTGGGCCTGCTGTCATATGAGGCGGTGCTGCGGCGCGACTATCCGGTGGTGCTCGGCACGCTCTACCTGTTCACGCTGATCGGGCTGGTCACGCGCCTGATCTCCGACGTCTGCTACGTGCTGGTGGACCCGCGCATCCATTTCGAGGGCTTGCACCGATGAAACCGTTCTCGCACGCGGCGCCCAACGGCCTGCCGCATTCGCCTTCGCCGCGCCAGCGCGCCTGGCAGCGCTTTCGCCGCAACCGGCGCGGTTACTGGAGCCTGGTGATTTTCGTCTTCATCTTCGTGCTCAGCCTGGGCGCGGAACTGCTCTCGAGCAACCGGCCGCTGGTGGTGCACTACAAGGGCGAATGGTATTTCCCCATCGTCAAGGTCTATCCCGAAACCACCTTCGGCGGCGATTTCGCCACACCCGCCGATTACCTGGACCCGTATATCCGCGATCGCATCACCACCAACGGCAATTTCGCGGTGTTTCCGCTGATCCGCTATTCGTACGACTCGCTCAACTACTTCGCCAAGGAACCGAACCCGGCGCCGCCCTCGGCCGAGAACTGGCTCGGCACCGACGACCGCGGCCGCGACGTGCTGGCGCGGCTGCTGTATGGCTTCCGCGTGTCGGTGCTGTTCGCGCTGGCGCTGACCGTGATCGGGGTGCTGGTCGGCACGCTGACCGGGGCGCTGATGGGCTTCTTCGGCGGGCGCTTCGACCTGTTCTCGCAACGCGCCATCGAGATCTGGAGCTCCATGCCCGAGCTCTACCTGCTGATCATCTTCGCCTCGATCTTCGAGCCCAGCCTGGCGCTGCTGATCATCCTGCTGTCATTGTTCGGCTGGATGGGGCTGTCCGACTACGTGCGCGCCGAGTTCTACCGCAACCGCTCGCTCGACTACGTCAAGGCCGCGCGCGCGCTCGGCTTGTCCAACGTGCAGATCATGTGGCGCCACATCCTGCCCAACAGCCTGACCCCGGTGATCACCTTCCTGCCATTCCGCATGAGCGCGGCCATCCTGGCGCTGACCAGCCTCGACTTCCTCGGCCTGGGCGTGCCGCCCACCACGCCCAGCCTGGGCGAGCTGCTGGCGCAGGGCAAGGCCAACCTCGACGCGTGGTGGATCTCGCTGTCGACCTTCGCGGTGCTGGTGGTGACGCTGCTGCTGCTCACTTTCATGGGCGACGCGCTGCGCGATGCCTTCGATACCCGCCTGGGCCTGGCCGCGCTGCGCGGCCGTGTCGAACCCAAGGTTCCAGCAGGCGCGCCCACCGGCGCGGCACCGGAGGCCACGCCATGACCACGGTGTCGCCGATGACCTTGCCGGACGTGGAGCCGGCGCCGATGCCTGCGGCGGGATCGATGCTGATGTGTGTCGACAAGCTGTCGGTCACCTTTGGCCACGGCGAGCATGCCACCCGTGCCGTGCGCGACGTCAGCTTCGACCTGCGCGCCGGCGAGCGCTATGCGCTGGTGGGCGAGTCCGGTTCCGGCAAGACCGTGACCGCGCTGGCCATGCTGCGGCTGGTGGAAGACGCCTACTACGATGGCGCGATCCGTTTCGAGGGCAAGAACCTGCTCGAGGTCTCAGACCGCGAGATGCGCGCGATCCGCGGTGCCGAGATTGCGATGATCTTCCAGGAGCCGATGACCGCGTTGAATCCGCTGTACACCATCGGCAACCAGATCGTCGAAACCCTGGCGCTGCACGAAGGCCTGGACCGCCGCGCCGCGCGCGAGCGCGCCATCGCGCTGCTCGAGCGCACCGGTATCAGCGATGCCGCGCATCGCTTCGACAGCTTCCCGCACCAGCTCTCCGGCGGCCAGCGCCAGCGCGCCATGATCGCCATGGCGCTGGCGTGCCGGCCCAAGCTGCTGCTGGCCGATGAGCCGACCACGGCGCTGGACGTCACCATCCGCGCTCAGATCCTCGACCTGCTGCGCGACCTGCAGGCCGAGTTCGGCATGGCGGTGATGCTGATCAGCCATGACCTCAACCTGGTGCGCGCCTTTGCGCAACGGGTCGGCGTGATGGAAAAGGGCGTGCTGGTGGAAACCGGCGCGACCGCCAGCGTGTTCGCGTCGCCCCAGCATCCCTATACCCGCAAGCTGATCGACAGCCGCCCGCGGCGCGAAGTGCTGCCGCTGGTGCCGCTGGCGCCGGTGCTGCTCGAGGCGAACAAGCTTGGCGTCAGCTATGCGCGCAAGCGCCGTGGCTTGGCCGGGTGGTTCGGCAAGGACCAGTTCGCCGCGGTCAAGGATGTCGACTTCCAGTTGCGCGAGGGCGAGACCCTGGGCATCGTCGGCGAGTCCGGTTCGGGCAAGACCACGCTGGCGCATACCGTGCTGGCGCTGCAGCGCAAGAGCGCGGGCACCATTCATTTCCTGGGCCGCAGCTTCGACAGCGCCACGCGCGACGATCGCCGCAAGCTGCGGGCGCGCATGCAGGTGGTGTTCCAGGATCCGTTCGGCTCGCTGGCGCCGCGCATGACCATCGAGCAGATCGTCGGCGAAGGCCTGGCGCTGCACCAGCCAGGCCTGTCGCGCGAGGCCACGCGCCAGCGCGTGATCGAGGCGCTGCGCGAGGTCGGCCTCGACCGTACCGCGCTCGGACGCTATCCGCACGAGTTCTCGGGCGGGCAGCGCCAGCGCATCGCCATCGCCCGCGTGCTGATCCTCAAGCCCCAGATACTGGTGCTGGACGAGCCCACCTCGGCGCTCGACGTGTCGATCCAGCAGCAGGTGCTGGCGCTGCTGTCCCAACTGCAGCACAAGTACAACCTCAGCTACCTCTTCATCAGCCATGACCTGGCGGTGATCCGCGCCATGGCGCACCGGGTGATCGTGATGAAGGCGGGCGAGGTGGTCGAGTCGGGCGACACCGAAGTGGTGCTGGGGGCACCGCAACATCCCTATACCCGCAAGCTGATGGCGGCGGCGCAAGTCGGTGCGCCGTGATTCGGCGAAGCTTCCGGTGCGGTGCGGTGACAGTGCCTGACCGGACTGGCTAGCACCGAACCATAGGATTAATCCGATAAAGAAGATGCGAAAAACGGTCTATATCGTTGATTCGGAAGCCAAATCCGTCGAATTTGTAACGAACTTTGACATGTGAATGACAACCCTTTACCATCCCGCCAGAACTAGTTTTGGGGGTGGTGCGTCCGGCGCATTTGCGCATGCCGTGCACGCTTGCGGTGCGGCAGTCGAAACGAAGGCCTGGCGCGGAGGTTGCGTAGGTTTGCCCCCTGAGTTCGCACGATGATCGCCCGACGTCACTGAAGCGTTCGCGCGACATCCGCCCAATACCCAGCTGCCCCGGACTTCGTGCCGGGGCTTGCTTTGGAACGATCAACAGGAAAACCAATGCAGCGATCGGTGCTTCATTCCCTGGCGCGCGCCGCCGTCGGATTTGCCCTTGCCTGCGGTGCGACTGTGTCGAATGGAGTGCTGGCAGATACGGTATTCAAGGATGCCGACACCCGTATCGAGTCCGTGGCCCCGGCCGTGGAATCGCATCCGGAAGGCAAGCGCGGCTTGCTGTCGTCGGTGGTGAATTCCACCAGCAACGTCGCCAGCAAGGCCGGCGACCTGGTCATGAACGCGCTGGGCCTGATCGGCGTGCGTTACCGCTTCGGCGGCAACACGCCCGAATCCGGCCTGGACTGCAGCGGCTTCGTCCGCTACGTGTTCCATGACACCTTCGGCTTCATGCTGCCGCGCCGCTCCGTCGAAATCAGCCGCGTCGGCACCACCGTGGCGACCAGCGACCTGCGTCCGGGCGACCTGGTGTTCTTCAACACCATGCGCCAGACCTTCTCGCATGTCGGCATCTATATCGGCGACAACAAGTTCGTGCATGCGCCGTCCACCGGCAGCAAGATCCGAGTCGACGACATGCGGGCGGCCTACTGGGTGACCCGCTACAACGGCGCCCGCCGCATTGACGAAGGCAACGAGCGCAGCGCCGAGAGCCTGGGCGACATGGTCGAGACGCTCAAGCGCTACGACCCCAAGGCGGCCCGCGCGTCCCTGTACGGCGGCTGACGGCTGGCGACGCGCCAAACAAACAAGGACTGCTGCGGCAGTCCTTTTTGTTTTCCGAAGCAGCGACGGCGCGGCTACTGTGCCGCGACCTTGCCGGCCGGCGCCAGCCTGGCCTGTTCCAGCCGCTGCCGCAGCGTCGCCATGACCGCCGCGGTGGCCTGTTCGCCCGCCAGCACGGCGCGGTTGCGCGCGTTGAAGTCGCTGCCGCCCATGTCGGGCAGTTCCGGCCGGATCACCACGTCGGCGCGCGCCAGCGCCATCTTGTTGATCGACTGGCCCATGATCGCGGTGGTCTGCAGCAGCACACCGCTCTGGCCGGCGGGCTGCTGCGCCGACGGGTCGGCCGAGATATTGACCGCAATGACGAAGTCCGCGCCCATGCCGCGCGCGGAATCCACCGGCACCGGCTCGACCAGCCCGCCGTCGACATAGTCATGGCCCTGGATCGATACCGGCTGGAACACGCCGGGCACGCTGCTGGAAGCGCGCACGGCCTGGCCGGTGTTGCCGCGGCGGAACAGGATCTTGTCGCCGCTCTTGAGGTCGGTGGCGACGATGCCAAGGGGCAGCTTCATGGCTTCGATGGGGCGGTTCTGCACCAGCCGGTTGACGTAGTTCTGCAGGGCTTCGCCCTTGAGCCAGCCGCCGAAGCGGGTGCCGAACGGCAGGGCCCAGTCGGCGATGGCGGCCTCGTCCATGGTCAGCGCCAGCTTGTTCAGCTCGAAGCCATTGAGCCCGCTCGCGTACAGCGCCGCCACCACCGCGCCGGCGCTGGTGCCGGTGACCAGGTCGGCGCGGATGCCCTGGGCCTCGAGCGCCTTGATCACGCCGATATGGGCAAAGCCGCGCGCGGCGCCGCCGCCCAGCGCCAGGCCGATCTTGACGGGCCGCGGCGTGGCTGGGGAGGGCGGTGTGGTCGCGACCGGTGGTATGGAGCGCGGTCCGAAGGCGCAGCCCGCCAGCAGGGCGGCGGTGGAGATGCCGAGAAAATGACGTCGTTGCATGCAGCGGGGGATCGGTAACTGGGAGACACCGGCGGCGGCGATGCGATGTGGGTGCTTTGCGATCCACGTTCGCGTCGCCCGGTCTGGCTGCCGGCGACAGGTCAGACCGGCGCAAGCATAAATGATTCCGCGCAGCGCCGGTGCGCGCTGCGGGGCGGCCCAGGGAGGCGAGGGCCGCAATACGCGTTGGTATAATGCAGGGCCCGCACATACACCAGCCTGCGCGCCGCGGCGCGCGGGCTTTCTTGTTTTTCCCTGACCATGACCCAACGCGTCCGCACCCGCTTTGCGCCGAGCCCGACCGGCTTTATCCATCTCGGCAACATCCGCTCCGCGCTCTATCCCTGGGCCTTCGCCCGCCGCATGCAGGGCGACTTCATCTTGCGCATCGAGGACACCGACGACGAGCGTACGTCGCAGGAAGCGGTGGACGTGATCCTCGAAAGCATGGCCTGGCTGGAACTGGATATCGACGAAGGGCCGTTCTACCAGATGCAG
>JABFVP010000305.1 GCA_013362725.1 Cupriavidus sp. | reverse complement strand
CAAAGCGGCCCATCTCGCACAGCAGGTCGGCGGTCTTCGAATACTGGATGTCCGGCTTGTCCTCGGCGCGGCGCTTGCGGATGGCCCAGCCGATGTCGTTGCCGGCCAGGTCGCCCATGCGGAACGGGCCCATGGCAAAGCCGAACTTCTCGATGGCCTTGTCGACCTGCTCGGGCAGCGCGCCTTCGTCCAGCAGGTAGCCGGCCTGGCGGCTGTACTGCTCGATCATGCGGTTGCCGATAAAGCCGTCGCACACGCCCGACACCACCGCGGTCTTCTTGATCTTCTTGGCCACCTGCATCACCGTGGCCAGCACGTCCTTGCCGGTCTTTTCGCCGCGCACCACTTCGAGCAGCTTCATCACGTTGGCCGGGCTGAAGAAGTGCATGCCGACCACGTCCTGCGGACGCTTGGTGAACGAGGCGATTTTGTTCACGTCCAGCGTGGAGGTGTTCGAAGCCAGGATCGCGCCGGGCTTCATCACTTCGTCCAGCTTCTTGAACACGATTTCCTTGACGCCCATTTCCTCGAACACGGCCTCGATGACCATGTCGGCGTCCTTGATCTCGTCATAGGACAGCGTGGTGGAGAGCAGGCCCATGCGCTGCTCGACCTTCTCCTGCGTCAGCTTGCCCTTCTTGGCGCTGTTCTCGTAGTTCTTGCGGATAATGCCGACGCCGCGATCCAGCGCTTCCTGCTTGGTTTCCAGGATCGTGACCGGAATGCCCGCGTTGAGGAAGTTCATGCTGATGCCGCCGCCCATGGTGCCGGCACCGATCACGGCGACCTTCTCGATCTTGCGCACCGGCGTGCCTTCGGGCACGTCGGGGATCTTGCTGGCGGCACGCTCGCCGAAGAACGCATGGCGCAGCGCGCGCGATTCCGGCGTGGTCACCAGGAACAGGAAGCCCTCGCGCTCCTGCTTCAGGCCTTGCTCGAACGGCTTGAGCGAGCCCGCAACGGCTTCCAGGCATTTCAGCGGCGCCGGGAAGTTCTTGGCCATCGCGGCCACGGTGTTGCGGGCGAAGCCGAGGTAGCCTTCGGCATTCTCGTGGCGCACCTTCAGGTCGCGCACCTTCGGGTGCGGGCCGCTGGCGGCGCCGACGTTCTGCGCGAACTTGACCGCCGCGGGCAGCACGTCGCCGTCGACGATTTCATCGAACAGCTTGGTGCCGGCGAACTTCTCGGACGGCACCGCGGTGCCCGACACGATCATGTTGGCGGCGGCCTCCAGGCCGATCACGCGCGGCAGGCGCTGCGTGCCGCCTGCGCCGGGCAGCAGGCCCAGCTTGACTTCCGGCAGCGCGATCTGCGCGCCCTTGGATGCCACGCGGTAATTGCAGCCCAGCGCCAGTTCCAGGCCGCCGCCCATGGCAACCGAATGCACTGCGGCCACCACCGGCTTGGACGAGGCTTCCAGCACGCGGATCACCGAGTGCAGGGTCGGCTCCTGCATGGCCTTGGGCGTATTGAATTCGCGGATGTCGGCGCCGCCCGAGAAAGCCTTGCCAGCGCCGGTGATGACGATCGCCTTGACGGCGGCATCGTCCAGCGCACGGGTCATGCCTTCGACGATGCCAAGCCGGGTGCTGTGTCCCAGGCCGTTGACAGGGGGATTGTCGAGCGTGATGACGGCTACGCCGTCCTGAACCTGATACTGCGCTGTCATGCTGGTTCCTTTGGTGTCAGAAGTTGTCTCGGGATTCGAATTCTCGAATGAATGTTCTCTGCAGCGCGGGGCGTGCCGGCTGGTGCCGGTGCCTGGACCGGGTCGCGGCGGTTACAGCGGGTTAACCCTTGACCCGATCTGCCGCTTTCCCGCGCCCCACAACGCCTTCCGGCGCTTGGGCGAAACAAGCATACACAAAATAGCACGGTCGTTCAATTTCAATTTCCGAACTTTTCGGGGGCCATGCGCAACGCGAATGCCGTCCCTGACCGCGCTGCATGGAGCCGGTGCTTAATGACTGCCAGCAAAGCGCATGCGATGCCGGTCAAGGCACTTCGCGGTACCGGTCGCGCCGCCTCCCAAAAGGCGAGCGGGAAGCGGCGTAGCAGCCAACGGCCGGGCACCGCGAAGCATTGCACTTCGTGGATGCTCCGGCCCTCTCCCCCGCCCCTCTCCCGCGAGCGGGAGAGGGGAGAAAACAGGCGGGATTCGCAGGGCTGGAGCTAGACCTCCAGCCACTCCTTCCTGACCTGCCCGTTCGCCTTCAGTTCGCCCGGCGTCCCTTCGAACACGATATGCCCGTGGCCCATGACGTAAACCCGCTGCGAGATATCGAGCGCAATCGCCAGCTTCTGCTCGATCAGCAGCACCGAGACGCCGCGTTCCTTCAAGGTCTTCAGGTAATCGCCCACCAGCGCCACGATCATCGGCGCCAGCCCTTCGGTGGGCTCGTCGATCAGGACCAGGTCAGGGTCGCCCATCAGCGTGCGGCACAGCGTCAGCATCTGCTGCTCGCCGCCGGACAGCACGCCGGCCGAGGTGTTCTCGCGCTCCTTCAGGCGCGGGAACATATTGAACATATCCTCCACGCTCCAGCGTGGCTTGGCCTGTCGCGGGTTGCGCTTCTCACCAAGCAGCAGATTCTGCCGCACCGTCAGCGTGGGGAAAATGTCCCGGTTCTCCGGCACGTAGCCGATGCCGAGATGCGCGATCTCGAAGGTGCGCCGGCCCAGACTCTCTTCATCGCGGAACTTCACCGACCCTTCCGCCTTGACCATGCCCAGGATGGCCTTGGCCATGGTCGAACGCCCCACCCCGTTGCGCCCCAGCAGCGCCACGATCTCGCCCTCGCCGATATGCGCGTCGACGCCGTGCAGGATATGGCTCTTGCCGTAATAGGCGTGCAGGCCCGTGACTTCCAGCATGCGCTTGCCCATCAGTGCGCTCCTTCGGTGGCGGCCTCGTCGAGCGTGGTGCCCAGGTAGGCTTCCTTGACCTTGCGGTTGTTGCGGATCGCCTGCGGGGTATCGGTGGCGATGACTTCGCCGTAGACCAGCACCGAGATGCGGTCGGCCAGGCCGAACACCACGCTCATGTCGTGCTCGACCATCACCAGCGTCTTGCCCACCGTGACCTTGCGAATCAGCTCGACCGCGTGGTCCGATTCCGAGCGGCTCATGCCCGCGGTGGGCTCGTCCAGCAGGATCACCTCGGCACCGCCGGCGATGGTGATGCCGATTTCCAGCGCGCGCTGCTCGGCATAGGTCAGCAGGCCTGCCTGGGTATCGCGCCGATGCTGCATGCCGATCAGCTCGAGCACGTCGTCGGCGCGCTCGCGCGCGTCGCGCAGGCCGGTAAGCCGGTGCCAGAACGAATACTTGTAGCCGAGCGACCACAGCACCGCGCAGCGCAGGTTCTCGAACACCGACAGCCGGTGGAAGATGTTGGTGATCTGGAAGCTGCGCGACAGCCCCATGCGGTTGATGACGAAGGGCTGCAGCCCGCCGATCTCCTCGCCGTTCAGCCGCACCGTGCCGCTGCTGGGCGCGAAGCGGCCCGAGATCAGGTTGAAGGTGGTCGACTTGCCGGCCCCGTTCGGGCCGATCAGCGCATGGCGCTCGCCCCTGGGGATGCTCAGGTTCACGCCGCGGATGATTTCCGTCTGGCCGAACTTCTTGCGTACCTCGGTCAGTTCCAGTGCCGCCGCGCTCATGCCCTGCCTCCTGCGATTTCTGCCTGCACCTTGTCCCATTGCGCGCGCGAGGCGCGCACCGCCAGCCGCCACGCAACCAGCCCCGCCGCCCACAGCGCCGCGGCTACCAGCCACGGGGCCCAGGTCGCGGCATCGAAGCCGATGCCGAACAGCTTCATCGCGGTGCCATTGGCGCTGTCGACCTGCACCTTGTAGACCAGCTCGACGGTCAGGATCATCGCCACCAGCAGCACCACGCCGGCCGCGCCGGCCCTGGCATAGGACGGCAGCATGCGGCGCAGCTTGCCCTTCGCCGCCAGCGGCAGCTGCATCAGCAGCAGGCTGGCCAGGCCGCCCGGCACGAACATCACCATCAGCACGAAGAACAGGCCCAGGTAGAGCAGCCAGGCCTTGGTCAGGTCCGACAGCGCCACCGCGAACAGCACGAACACCACCGCGCCGATGACCGGCCCGAAGAAGACCCCGGCGCCGCCGATAAACACCGCCAGCAGCACGCCGCCCGAACGCACCGCGCTCACGTTTTCGGCCGAGACGATCTCGAAGTTGATCGCCGCCAGCGCGCCGGAGATGCCGGCGAAGAAAGCCGACAGGATCAGCACCAGGTAGCGCACGCGCTGGGTGTTGTAGCCGATGAACTCGACCCGCTCGGGGTTGTCGCGCACCGCGTTGGCAATACGGCCCAGCGGGGTCTGGGTCCAGGCGTACATCGCCACCATCGACACCAGGCACCACGCCGCGATCAGGTAGTAGACCTGGCGCCCGGGCCCGAAGCTGATGCCCAGGAACGGGTCGCCGACCACACGGTTGGTGGAGATGCCGCCCTCGCCGCCGAAGAACTCCGGGAACATCAGCGAGCTGGCAAAGACCATCTCGCCGATGCCCATGGTGATCATGGCGAACGTGGTGCCGGCCTTCTTGGTGGTGACGTAGCCGAAAATGACGCCGAAGAACGCGCCGGCCAGTCCGCCCACCAGCGGCAGCATCGACACTGGCAGCCACACCTTGCCGGCGCCAATCATATTCAGCACGTGCACCGCGATAAAGGCGCCCAGCCCGGAATACACCGCATGGCCGAACGACAGCATGCCGGTCTGGCCCAGCAGCATGTTGTACGACAGCGCGAAAATGATCATGATGCCCATCTGCGACATCAGCGTGATGGCGAAGCCCCCGGTGAAGAACAGCGGCAGCACCAGCATGACCAGCACGGTCAGGCTCCAGATGATCCAGCGCGCCAGGTTCAGCGGGCGGTAGCGCAGGGTGCGGCCGGTGGCCACCGGCTCGCGCGGTTGTTGCATCGCTTGCTCCATGGCCTCAGCTCTCCCGGGTTCCCATCAGTCCACGCGGGCGGAAGATCAGCATCACCACCAGCAGCAGGTACGGCAGCACCGGCGCCACCTGGGCCACCGTCAGCTTCCACAGCGAATAGAACGGCGTGGCCTCGCTGACCGCCAGACCCACGCTGGTCATCAGGCCCGCCAGCGAGGCGTCGATGGTGACCGCGAAGGTCTGCAGCACGCCAATCAGGATCGACGCGATGAACGCGCCCACCAGCGACCCCATGCCGCCCACCACCGCCACCACGAACACGATCGACCCCACCGCCGCGGCCATCGACGGCTCGGTGACGAAGGCATTGCCGCCGATCACCCCCGCCAGCCCGGCCAGCGCGGCGCCGCCGCCGAACACCATCATGAATACGCGCGGCACGTTGTGGCCCAGCGCCTCGACCATCTCCGGGTGGGTCAGCGCGGCCTGGATCACCAGCCCGATGCGGGTGCGCGTCAGCACCAGGTAGATCGCCACCAGCATGCCCAGCGACACCAGCATCATGAAGGCGCGGTACTTGGGGAACGACGAGGTAAACACCGTGAACAGCGGCCCGTCGAGCTCGGCCGGAATCCGGTACGGCACCGCCGCCAGGCCCCACACCAGCTTGACGCCCTCCTCGATCAGGTAGGCCAGGCCGAAGGTGAACAGCAGCTCGGCCACGTGGCCGTACTTGTGCACCGTGCGCAGGCCGAAGCGCTCCACCAGCGCGCCCGCGCCCGCCACCAGCAGCGGCGCGAAGATCAGCGCCGGCCAGAAGCCGACCTTGCTGGCGATGGTGTAGGCAAAGTAGGCGCCCAGCATGTAGAAGCTGGCATGGGCAAAGTTGAGCACGCCCATCATGCTGAAGATCAGCGTGAGGCCCGACGACAGCATGAACAGCAGCAGCCCGTAGCTGATGCCGTTCAGCAGTGAGATGACGAAGAATTCCACAGCGTGTCCTTCAAGCTGGTGCCGGCACCGTGGCCGCGGCAACGGTCACAGCCCCGGTCGGCCGGCGACCGTCCGGTTGGATTGAGGGTGAGCGCATCCCCTGCGCCGGGCACATGGTGCCCGGGCACTACCCGCTATCGACCCGAAAAAAAACCGAGAGTATGCAGGAACGGGCGGCCACTTTGTCGGCGTGGCCGGCCCGCCGTGGACAGGCTCAGCCCGGCCGCTTCATCTGGCACGAGGTCGGCTGGGCCGACACGTACTGGTCCATCAGCGCGTTGGTCTTCCAGCCGTAGCCGGTGTTTTCCTGGTCGTACTTGACTTCCTTGCCGTCGACCTTGGTCCAGGTGGCCACCACCAGCGGCTGCTGCGCCTGGTGGTCGGTGTTGCGCATCTCGACCGTGCCGTTCATGCTGTCGACCTTGATGCCTTCCAGCGCCTTGGCCACCTTGACCGGGTCGGTCGAGTTGGCGTCCTTCATCGCCTTGCTGAGCATGGCAATGCCGGTGTACGAGGCCATCACATAGAAGTCGTCGTTGTACTTCTTCTTGTAGCCCTCGATGATGTCGGCGCCGCGGAAGCCCTTGTTGTTGGGGTTGTAGTAGCCCACGTACTTGACGTGCTCGGCGCCGGCCGCGCCCATCGCCGTCGGCACGCCGGTGGTGCCGGCGTAGTAGGTGTAGTAGTTGGTGGTCAGGCCGGCGTCCTTGCCGGCCTTGATCAGCAGCGCGAGGTCGCTGCCCCAGTTGCCGGTGATCACGGTGTCGGCGCCGGAGGCCTTGATCTTGGCGGCGTACGGCGCGAAGTCCTTGACCTGCGCCAGCGGATGCAGGTCTTCGCCGACGATCTGGATGTCCGGACGCTTGCGCTTCAGGTAGTCCTTGGCGGCGCGCGCCACCTGGTGGCCGAACGAGTAGTTCTGGTTGATCAGGTAGACCTTCTTGACGTTCGGGTCCTTGGCCAGGAAGGTGGTCAGCGCCTCCATCTTCATGTCCGAGTTGGCGTCCAGGCGGAAATGCCAGTAGTTGCACTTGGCATTGGTCATGTCCGGATCCACCGCGGCGTAGTTCAGGTAGACGATCTCCTTGCCGGGGTTGCGCTCGTTGTGCTTGGCCACCGCATCCTGCAGCGCCATGCCGACCGACGAGCCGTTGCCCTGCACGATGTAGCGGATGCCCTGGTCGGCCACCTGCTTGAGGATGGTCAGGCTTTCCTGCGGCGACAGCTTGTTGTCGAAGCCCACCATCTCGAACTTGTGCGGACCGGCCCAGCCCTTCTGGTTGGCGACATCGGCCACGTACTGCCAGCTCTTGAGCTGGTTCTGGCCAACCGGGGCCATCAGGCCCGAGAGCGGATCGATAAAGGCGATCTTCACCGTATCCGCGAGTGCGGACCCCGAAACCAGCGCAGAACCCAGTGCGGCAAACATGGCCACACCGGCCACCAGCGGACGCATTTTGGTCATACCTGTCTCCTTCACTCTTGTCGTTGGCTTGTCGTTAGATGTCGTCGATGCTGCCGGCCGCGGCGTGCCGCAAGCTGGCCCGCGCACCGGATGCTGGCCTGCCGGCCTCAGGCGGTCGGCAGCTTGTAGTCCTTGAACTGCTCGCGCAGCCGCAGCTTCTGCATCTTGCCGGTGGCGGTCAGCGGAATCTCGGTGACAAAGGCGACGTCGTCCGGAATCCACCACTTGGCGACCTTGCCTTCGAAGAACTGCAGCAACTGCTCGCGGCTAACCTCGGCGCCGGGCTTCTTCACCACCACCAGCAGCGGGCGCTCGTCCCACTTGGGGTGGTAGGCGGAGATGCAGGCCGCCATATGCACCGCCGGATGCGCGGCGGCGACGTTCTCGATATCGATCGACGAAATCCATTCGCCGCCGGACTTGATCACGTCCTTGCTGCGGTCGGTGATCTGCATGAAGCCGTCGGCATCGATGGTGGCGACGTCGCCGGTCGGGAACCAGCCGTCGACCAGCGGGCTCACGTCATTGCGGAAATAGCGGTCGATGATCCACGGCCCGCGCACCAGCAGGTCGCCGAAGGCCTTGCCGTCCCACGGCAGTTCCTTGCCCTCGCCGTCGACGATCTTCATGTCGACGCCGTAGATCACGCGGCCCTGCTTTTCCTGGATCTTGTGGCGCTCGGCATCGGGCAGGTCGTGGTGCTTGGCCAGCAGCTTGCTTGCGGTGCCAAGCGGCGACATCTCGGTCATGCCCCAGGCGTGGATCACTTCCACGTCCAGCGCCTCGAGCGCGCGGATCATCGCCGGCGGCGCGGCCGAGCCGCCGATCACGGTGCGGCGGAAGGTGGAGAACTTGAGCTGGTTGGCCTGCATGTGCTGCAGCAGGCCAAGCCATACCGTCGGCACGCCGGCGGAGAAGGTCACCTTTTCCTGCTCGAACAGCTCATAGAGCGAGGCGCCGTCGAGCTTGGGCCCCGGCAGCACCAGCTTGGCGCCGACCAGCGGCACCGAATACGGCAGGCCCCAGGCATTGACGTGGAACATCGGCACCACCGGCAGGATCACGTCGCTGGCCGAGCAGCCCAGCGCATCCGGCATCGCCGATGCATAGGAATGCAGCACCGTGGAGCGGTGCGAATACAGCGCGCCCTTCGGATTGCCGGTGGTGCCCGAGGTGTAGCACAGGCTCGAGGCGAGGTTCTCGTCAAACTGCGGCCATTCGTAGTTGCCGTCCTGGGCGTCGAGCAGTTCCTCGTAGCACAGCAGCGGCACCTTGGTTTCGGCCGGCATGTGCGCGCGGTCGGTCATTGCGACCCAGCCTTTGACGTTGGGGCAATGCGGGGCCACGCCTTCCACCAGCGGCAGGAAGGTCAGGTCGAAGAAGATATAGCCGTCTTCCGCGTGGTTGACGATATAGGCAATCTGCTCTGGGAACAGGCGCGGATTGACGGTATGGCAGACGGCGCCCATGCCGGACACGCCGTAGTAGATCTCCAGGTGACGGTAGCCGTTCCAGGCCAGCGTGCCGACACGCTCGCCCTGCTTGACGCCGAGCGCGCCGAGCGCCTGCGCCAGTTTGCGGGCGCGCAGCTCGCAATCGCGGTACGTATAGCGATGCAGGTCGCCCTCCGTGCGCCGCGAGACGATCTCGGTGCTGCCGTAATAACGCGCGGCGTGTTTGATGATGGAGGAAATGAGCAGCGGTGCGCTCATCATTTGACCCATCAATGCCATGAACCTGCCTCCTGAATGCTGTTCTGTCACACCGAAAAACGAACAACCGTACTATTTTTGGACGGTCGTTCGCATGTATGGCATCGGCTCGGAGCCGATCCGTTCGTGCACTGCCGTACTGTCGTCGCGTTGCTGTCGTCGGGGCCGCAATTCTGCGCAAGTCCATGCACCGGATTCATGGGCTAAGTGAAGGCGGGAAATAACCTTGCGGTGCATGGCGGCATATCCAGGCCGGGCGCGTCTGGTGCCGTGGTCTGGTACCGTTGAGGACGTACAATACTGCGTGGCATGTTGCACCTCAACATGTCGTTTTCCCTAGCCACCATCGCCTTTTCGTGCCTTGCGCATGCCGCGCCGCACCGCCTCTGGCGCGTGCCGCGGCAGCGCGCCGAGCGCACCGAAAGCGCACTGCCACCCCGGCGCCCGAGCGCCCCTACGCGATGCCAGACACGCCCCCGCCGCACGCTCCGCAAGCCGTTGCCGATACCGCCTCGCCGGCGACCCTGCCGCTGCCATTCCCGACCGCACCCGGCTTTGCCGAACTGGGCCCGCACTTCTTCACGCGCCTGCGTCCGACGCCGCTGCCATCGCCATACCTCGTCAGC
Source organism: Cupriavidus sp. (assembly GCA_013362725.1). Classification (GTDB taxonomy): domain Bacteria; phylum Pseudomonadota; class Gammaproteobacteria; order Burkholderiales; family Burkholderiaceae; genus Cupriavidus. The sequence continues at coordinate 529 of JABFVP010000305.1, read as the reverse complement.
GTGGCGCCGGAGGCCGCGGCACTGCTGGGCTGGGATGCCAGCGTCGGCAGCGGGCAAGACTTCATCGACACCTTTATCGGCAACCAGGTGCCGGACTGGGCCGATCCGCTGGCGACGGTCTATTCCGGGCACCAGTTCGGGGTCTGGGCCGGCCAGCTCGGCGACGGCCGAGCGATCCGCCTGGCGCAGGCGCAGACCAACACCGGCCCCTGGGAAATCCAGCTCAAGGGCGCGGGCCTGACGCCCTATTCGCGCATGGCCGACGGGCGCGCGGTGCTGCGCTCGTCGATCCGCGAGTACCTGTGCTCGGAGGCGATGGCCGCGCTGGGCGTGCCGACCACGCGCGCACTGTCGATCATGGGCTCGGATGCGCCGGTGCGGCGCGAGACCATCGAGACCGCCGCGGTCGTGACCCGGTTGTCGCCCACCTTCATACGCTTCGGGCATTTCGAGCATTTCGCCGCGCACGACGACGTGGCCGCGCTGCGCAAGCTGGCTGATTTCGTCATCGACAACTTCATGCCGGCCT
>JABFVP010000420.1 GCA_013362725.1 Cupriavidus sp. | reverse complement strand
GAGATCGATTCCCATTTACTATTCGATCACTGCCAGACGCACGGTGTACCGAAACAAGCACCGGACGGCGCGGGCGGACCGGCCAGGCTGGCACCGCGCGGCACGCGACGGCGGCCAGCGCTGGCAGGCATGACAGATTTCCGGGTGCCGCCCCCGCGGCCTTCGATACCGACTTTTGTGGGGACCGCTCCGTCACGCGGAGCGTTTGGTAGTAGCCAGTCTCCGGAAGATCGGGAAAGCAACCAGACCCCGCTTTCCCGATCGCGTCTTCCGGCGGCAAGCCAGGCCACCTTTTTATTCCGCGCGCCGTGCAGGCACGTCGCGCCGCCAGGGACGAGGGCGCCAGCGCCCGGCCGGCCCTGGCGCTTCCCGCCTGAAATTCCGCCAAGCCACTGACGCCGTGCCCGTGCGGGGCCAGGCCGGGCGCCGCCCTGGCTGCGGGGCGCCAGCCGCAGCATGCCTATGCCATCCGCCATGTCATCCGAGAGCACCAACCCGATCCATCTCAAGCGCGCCGGCCTGAAGGCGACGTCGCCGCGGATGCGCATCCTCGAAGTGTTCCGCACCAGCGCCAGGCGCCACCTGAGCGCGGAGGATGTCTATCGCATCCTGCTGACGCAGGACGAGGATGCCGGGCTGTCGACGGTCTATCGCGTGCTCAACCAGCTGGTGCAGGCCGATATCCTGCTGCGGCACAGCTTCGAGTCGGACCACGCCGTATTCGAACTGAACGAAGGCGGTCACCACGACCACCTGATCTGCGTGGCGTGCGGCCGCGTGGAGGAGTTCCGCGACGAGAGCATCGAGCAGCGCCAGCGCCAGGTCGCCGCCGACAACGCCTTTGTGCTGCGCGAGCATATGCTGGTGCTGTATGGCGTATGCCCGCAATGCCGTGCCGCCGCCGCCGACGCGGAACGCGTGCCGGAACTGCCGGCCAGCGCCTGATCCCGCCGCCACCACCGCCCCCGCCGCATGTTGCGCGCCTGACGGAGCCATCCATGGAGCGCCTGACCAAGCCCCTGTCCGAACTGAAGCATCTGATCAACCTGTGCCTGCGCCAGGAGCCCGGCTGCCAGGACTGCCAGCTGCGCGCGGTGTGCGTGCACCGCCCCGACCACACCGGTTGCAACTGGAGCGCCGAAGTCGATTTCCCCGAACGGAGCGAAGCCGACGCCGTGCGTCACTGGCGCCAGGCCCGCCGCGTGGTGATGATGGTGCGCGCGCAGTACAACGTCGGCACCGCGGCGCAGGCCTGAACCGGCCGCTCGGATCAGATATCCAGCTGTGCTGCAGTGATGCCTAGCGCTGCGGCGATCCGTGCGCGCGATGTCTTGCGCAGGCGGGCACTGTTTTCCTGCTGTGCGTAGGCAGGCTGCGAGATGCCAAGCCGCGCGGCGACTTCCGCCTGCGTCAGGCCAAGATGTTCGCGCCAGGCACGCAGCGGGGGTACGTCATCGATTAGCACGCGCCGGACCACGGCATGCGGGATCAGGTCCGCGGCTTGGGCAAATCGCGTGAGGTAATCTCCGTACGGGATCACGACAAAGGCCGGCTTGCCGTCCGCTCCGACGATCGTCTGAAGGTTAGTAGGTTCGTTCATCCCGTTTTTTTACTTCCTGAATTTCCACGATTCGTATGGCACCGTCCCAGTCGAACAGCACGCGGTAATTGCCAACCCTCAGCCGATAGCCGTAGACATGACCGGCGAGCGCTTTGACGTGCTGGCAGTTCGGCATGTATGCCAAGGCTTCCACCGCATCCACGATAGTGACGCGCATCGGCTTGTCGAGCCGTCGGACCTGCTTCGAGGCTCTTGCCGTCCAAAATATCGAGTTCATCACTCGAATATAAGGAGATTATAAGCCCCGCAGCGTGTTTCGGCTGAATTATAAGTTTCTTCTCACGTTACCCGACTCACCGTTCGGCTGCAGTGCCGGTAGCCTCTCTGGTTCCGGCCTGGCCTGCCGCTACCGGCCGCAATACCAGCCACACCGCCATGCCGATCAGCGCACCGCCGGCGGCATGCGCCCACGACAGCGCCTCGCCCAGGAACAGCGCGCCCCAGACGATTCCGAACGGCGGAATCAGGAAGGTAACGGTCAGCGACCGCACCGGACCGAGGTCGGCGATCAGCCGGTAATAGAGGATGTAGGCCAGCGCCGTGCACAGCGTGCCCAGGCCCAGCATGGCCGCCCAGACGCCGGCGCCGGCGTCGGGCAGCGTGTTGTGGCGCCACAGCGCCGCGACGCAGAAGGGCAGCAGGAAAGCGCCAGCGCCGACCAGGCTGCCGGCCGCGACCAGCCGGCTGTCGAGCCCGCCGCGCTGCGTGATCCAGCGCCGCGCGAGAAAGCCCGAAAGGCCGTAACAGGCGGTGGCGAACAGGCAGGCCAGCGCGCCCAGCAGCACCTCCGGGGAAAAGGCGACCGGCCCGGTCCGCGTCAGCACAGCAACCCCCGCCACCCCGAGCACCACTCCCATCGCCTTGGCGCGCGTCAGCGGTTCGGAAAAGGCGATGGCGCCAATCACCACGCCCATCAGCGGGGTCATGGCGTTGAACACCGCCGAGTAACCGGCCGGCAGCCACAGCGCCGCCACGGCGTACATCGCGAACGGGATGCCGGAGTTGAC
>JABFVP010000344.1 GCA_013362725.1 Cupriavidus sp. | reverse complement strand
TGCCCAGCGTGAGCCAGCCGTCTTCGTCCGACACCGCCTGCGCCGCGTTCTGAAGCAGGCGCACCAGGCGCGAGTCCTGGCGCAGCTCGCCGGTGCTGCGCTTGCGCGTGGGCGCGGCGGCGCCGTCGGTCCCGTCCGCGCCGTCGGTGTCGACCTCGGCGCGCAGCACGTCGGAATAGATGAACTTGTCGCAGGCGGTGACGAACGGCTTGGGCGTCTTGCGCTCGCCAAAGCCATACACCGTCAGGCCCTGCTCGCGGATGCGCGAGGCCAGCCGGGTGAAATCGCTGTCGCTGGAAACGATGCAGAAGCCATCGAAGCGCCCGGTGTAGAGCAGGTCCATGGCGTCGATGATCATGGCGCTGTCGGTCGCGTTCTTGCCGACGGTGTAGCGAAACTGCTGGATCGGCTGGATCGAGTGCGACAGCAGGCGTTCCTTCCAGCCGGCCAGGTTGGGCCGGGTCCAGTCGCCGTAGATGCGCTTGACCGCGGCCACGCCGTACTTGGCGACCTCGGCCAGCAGGCCTTCGACGATGGCGGGCGCCGCGTTGTCGGCGTCGATCAGCACGGCCAGGGTTGCGGTGCCCTGGCGGGGGGAAATGGTCATGTTCGGATAGTCGCTGGTAGGCCCGCGTCAGCGCGGGCGATCAAGAGTTCAGGTTGCACCAGGATGGCAACACAGAGATGACGCATGGGAGACGGGCCGGCCTTGGCACGGGCGGGTCTCGATGCAACGCAGTGTACACGCGAACCCCCGTCCATACGGGAAATCACGGGCACAACGGGCACGCTTTGTGCTGGCATTGTGCTGCATTGCAAGGTACCGCCTATTTTGAGGCGGTGCTACCATGCCGCGCAGAGACACGCCCGTCCCGAGCCTTCACAAGAGGCGACGCGGCGGTTGCCCACAACTGTAGATGTCGGTGATCCCGACAGCATGCCCATAGAGGAGCACGCATGAATGCCCCCCTGACCTCGCCGGTCAGCGACGCCATCCGCCAGGCGCTCGCCAACGTTTCCCTCGAAGACAAATACACGCTCGAACGCGGCCGCATCTATATCAGCGGCACGCAGGCGCTGGTACGCCTGCCGATGCTGCAGCAGGAACGCGACCACGCCGCCGGGCTGAACACCGCCGGCTTTATCTCGGGCTACCGCGGCTCGCCGCTGGGCGCGCTCGACCAGTCGCTGTGGAAGGCCAAGAAGCACCTGGCCGCGCACAACATCGTGTTCCAGGCCGGCCTGAACGAAGACCTCGCCGCAACCTCGGTGTGGGGCTCGCAGCAGGTCAACATGTACCCCGATGCGAAGTTCGACGGGGTCTTCGGCATGTGGTACGGCAAGGGGCCGGGCGTGGACCGCACCGGCGACGTGTTCAAGCACGCCAACTCGGCGGGTTCCTCGCAGCACGGCGGCGTGCTGGTGCTGGCTGGCGACGACCACTCGGCCAAGTCGTCGACGCTGGCGCACCAGTCCGAGCACATCTTCAAGGCCTGCGGCCTGCCGGTGCTGTATCCGTCCAACGTGCAGGAGTACCTGGACTACGGCCTGCACGGCTGGGCCATGAGCCGCTACTCGGGGCTATGGGTGGCGATGAAGTGCGTGACCGACGTGGTCGAATCGTCGGCCTCGGTCGAGCTGGATCCGCACCGCGTGCAGATCGCGCTGCCGGACGATTTCATCATGCCGCCGGGCGGCCTGAATATCCGCTGGCCCGATCCGCCGCTGGAACAGGAAGCGCGCCTGCTCGACTACAAGTGGTACGCCAGCCTGGCCTATGTGCGCGCCAACAAGCTTGACCGCATCGAGATCGACTCGCCGCATGCGCGCTTCGGCATCATGACCGGCGGCAAGGCCTATCTGGACACGCGCCAGGCGCTGGCCGACCTGGGCCTGGACGATGCCACCTGCGCGCAGATCGGCATCCGGCTGTACAAGGTGGGCTGCGTGTGGCCGCTCGAGGCGCATGGCGCGCGCGCCTTTGCCGAAGGCCTGCAGGAAATCCTGGTGGTCGAAGAAAAGCGCCAGATCATGGAGTACGCGCTCAAGGAAGAGCTGTACAACTGGCGCGACGATGTCCGCCCCAAGGTCTACGGCAAGTTCGACGAGAAGGACAACGCCGGCGGCGAATGGTCGATCCCGCAAGGCCACTGGCTGCTGCCGGCGCATTATGAGCTGTCGCCGGCGATCATCGCCAAGGCCATCGCCACGCGCCTGGACAAGTTCGACCTGCCGGTGGACGTGCGCGCGCGCATCACCGCGCGCCTGGCCATCATCGAGGCCAAGGAAAAGGCGCTGGCGACGCCGCGCGTGGTAGGGCAGCAGAAGGCCGAGCGCAAGCCCTGGTTCTGCTCCGGCTGCCCGCACAACACTTCAACCAACGTGCCCGAGGGCTCGCGCGCGCTGGCCGGCATCGGCTGCCACTACATGACGGTGTGGATGGACCGCAGCACCAGCACCTTCAGCCAGATGGGCGGCGAAGGCGTGGCGTGGATCGGCCAGGCGCCGTTTGCCGGCGACAAGCATGTGTTCGCCAACCTGGGCGACGGCACTTACTTCCACTCCGGCCTGCTGGCGATCCGCGCGTCGATCGCCGCTGGCGTGAACATCACCTACAAGATCCTGTACAACGACGCGGTGGCGATGACCGGCGGCCAGCCGGTCGACGGCCAGCTGTCGGTGCAGGACATCGCCTGGCAGGTGCACAGCGAGGGCGCGAAGCGGATCGTCATCGTCAGCGATCAGCCCGAGAAATACAACGCGGCGATCAAGCTGCCCGAAGGCATCGACGTCCATCACCGCGACCAGCTCGACCGCGTGCAGCGCGAGCTGCGCGAGGTGCCGGGCTGCACCATCCTGATCTACGACCAGACCTGCGCCACCGAGAAGCGCCGCCGCCGCAAGCGCGGCACGATGGAAGACCCGCCGCGGCGCGCCTTTATCAATGATACGGTGTGCGAGGGCTGCGGCGACTGCTCGGTCAAGTCCAACTGCCTGTCGGTGGAACCGCTGGAAACGGAATCCGGCACCAAGCGGCAGATCAACCAATCGTCATGCAACAAGGACTTCTCGTGCGTGAACGGCTTTTGTCCCAGCTTCGTCACGGCCGAGGGCGCGCAGGTGCGCAAGCCCGAGCAGCACGGCGTGTCGATGGACAGCCTGCCGCCGCTGCCTGAGCCGCAGCTGCCGGCGATCCGCCGCGCCTACGGCATCCTCGTGACCGGCGTCGGCGGCACCGGCGTGGTGACCATCGGCGGCCTGCTCGGCATGGCCGCGCACCTGGAGAACAAGGGCGTGACCGTGCTCGACATGGCCGGGCTGGCGCAGAAAGGCGGCGCGGTGCTGTCGCACGTGCAGCTGGCCGCGCGCCCGGACGACCTGCATGCCACCCGTATCGCCATGGGCGAGGCCGACCTGGTGATCGGCTGCGATGCCATCGTGTCGGCCTCCGACGAGGTCATCTCCAAGACCCAGGCCGGCCGCACCCGCGCCGTGGTCAACACCGCGCAAACCCCGACCGCCGACTTCATCAAGAACCCGAAGTGGCAGTTCCCGGGGCTGTCGGCCGAGCAGGACGTGCGCAATGCGGTGGGCGAGAAGTGCGACTTCATCAATGCCTCGGGCCTGGCCGTGGCGCTGCTGGGCGATGCCATCTACACCAACCCGCTGGTGCTCGGATACGCCTGGCAGAAGGGCTGGATCCCGCTGACGCTGCAGGCGCTGGAGCGCGCCATCGAACTGAACGGCGTGGCGGTGGAAAAGAACAAGGCCGCGTTCGACTGGGGCCGCCATATGGCGCACGACCCGGAGCACGTGCTGTCGCTGAGCGGCAAGCTCAGGAGCACCGCCGAAGGCGCGGCCGTGGTAAAGCTGCCGGCGTCGACCGGCGCCCTGCTCGACAAGCTGATCGCGCGCCGCGTGGAACACCTGACGGCGTACCAGGATGCAGCTTATGCCGGCCGCTACCGCGAAGCGATCGAGCGCGTGCGCGCGGCCGAGAGCGCGCTGCTGGGTAGCGGCAAGGCCCTGCCGCTGACCGAGGCCGCGGCGCGCAACCTGGCCAAAGTGATGGCGTACAAGGACGAGTACGAAGTGGCGCGCCTTTATACCGACCCGGCCTTCCTGGACAAGCTGCGCGCGCAGTTCGAGGGCGAGCCCGGGCGCGACTACCAGCTCAACTTCTGGCTCGCGCCACCGCTGCACGCGAAGCGCGACGACAAGGGCCAGCCGGTCAAGCGCAAGTTCGGCCCGTCGACGATGAAGCTGTTCCGCGTGCTGGCGAAGCTGAAGGGACTGCGCGGCGGCATCTTCGACATCTTCGGCAAGACCGAAGAGCGCCGCACCGAGCGCGCGCTGATCGGCGAGTATCGTGCCTTGCTGGATGAGCTGGTGGCGGGCCTGAACGCCGCCAACCACGACATCGCGGTGGCGCTGGCCAACTTGCCCGACGATATCCGCGGCTTCGGCCACGTGAAGGAAAACAACCTGAAGGCGGTGCGCGCGCGCTGGGCGAAGCTGCTGGAGCAGTTCCGGCATCCGCAGACGGCACAGCGGGCGGCCTGAGGCTCAAGCTTTTGCAGATCCCGCTGTTTGCTCCCCTCTCCCGCTTGTGGGAGAGGGGTCGGGGGAGAGGGCCGGCGTTTCTCGATGCGTGGTCCCTAGCCAAACCACCCCTCACCCTGCCCTCTCCCCATGCGGGGAGAGGGAAACACCATCGGTACGGTTACGTCGTCGCCTTACGCCTGCGCCAGCGTCGTTTCCCCCGGTTTCACATACATCGAATGCTTCGGCTGCGACAGCACCCTGCGCACCATCGGCTCGAAGAACGACAGCGGCAGCGTGTCGTAGTCGGTCATGAAGGCGGCGGCATCGTACTTGCGGCAGAACTCCGCGGTGCGCTCGAACAGTTCGGGCTGGTTGCGGTATTGCTCGCGCAGGTTGCGATCTAGGCCGAGATGATGGAAGAAGTAGTAGCCCTGGAACACGCCATGCTTCTCCACCATCCACAGGTTCTCGGCGCTGACGAAGGGCTTGAGGATGGCGGCGGCGATGTCGGGATGGTTGAAGCTGCCCAGCGTATCGCCGATATCGTGCAGCAGCGCGCAGACCACGTATTCCTCGTCCTGGCCATCGCGGTGCGCCAGCGTCGCGGTCTGCAGCGAATGCGTGAGCCGGTCCACCGGGAAGCCGCCGCAGTCGCCATCGAGCAGGCGCAGGTGCGCCAGCACGCGGTCAGGAAGCGCGCGTGCGAACGGCATGAATTCGGCCGAGATGGCGGCCCAGTCGTCGCGGGTGCCGTGTTCCATGTGGCTGAAGGTGGCGCGTGCGGGCGTGTGGGGGTCGCTCATGCTGGTCTCCTTTTGTAGGTGCAGGCATTGTGGCACTCATGACCGGACTACACTGTCAAAAACCAAACAATGTGCCGGCATATTGCGGCGCAGCAGCATCAATGTGATTCCGGGTCGAACGGACCCTGTGACCCAGTCGCAAGGAGATAAAAATGACCTTCAACGGAAGCTGCCATTGCGGCAACATCGCCTTCGAGGTCGAGGCCGACAGCATTCCCAGCGTGATCCGCTGCAACTGCTCGATCTGCCGCCGGCGCGGCCACCTGCTGTGGTTCGTGCCGCGCGCATCCTTCAAGCTGGAGACGCCCGAGAGCAACGCCTCCACCTACCGCTTCAACACCATGAAGATCGCGCACCGCTTCTGCCCGGTGTGCGGCTGCGGCCCGTATGCGGACGGCCAGGACAAGGACGGCAAGCCGATGGCCGCGGTCAATGTGCGCTGCCTGGACAATGTCGACCTCGACAGCCTGAAGGTCATCGACTATGACGGACTGCACCACTGACGCGAGCTTCCGCATCCTCGGCCTCGACCACCTGGTGCTGCGCAGCGCCGATGTGGCCGCGCTGCGGCGCTTCTATGTCGACGTGCTCGGCTGCAGCGTCGAGCGCGAGCAGACTGACCTGGGCCTGACCCAGCTGCGCGCCGGTGCCAGCCTGATCGACCTGGTCACGCTCGATGGCCCGCTGGGCCGCGCGGGTGGCGCCGGTCCGGGCGCGCAGGGCCGCAACCTCGACCACTTCTGCCTGCGCATCGAGCCATTCGACGCGCAGGCGCTGCGCGCGCACCTGGCGCGGCATGGCATCGACGCGGGCGAGGTGGCGCAGCGCTTCGGCGCCGAAGGCAAGGGGCCGTCGCTGTATGTGCAGGACCCCGACGGCAACGTGGTCGAACTGAAAGGACCGCCCACGCCGGTGACCGCACAGTAACGCGCGTCGCGGCCAGCGCGCTGTGAGCAGCCGGCGCGCAGCATCGCTACAATTTCCGACTGGCCCCAGGCGCGCCGCTTCCGTGGCGGCCATCTCCCGCCGGGCCCGCCATGACCACACTCGAAGCCTGCCCCGGCACGGATGCTGCCGACTCCGATCCTGACGCCAGCCCGGCCCGCACCGGGCCCGCACAGCTCGCCACGCCGCCGCGCCGGCTGGTGTGGATCCTCGGCCTGACCGAGACCATCTACCCGATGATCCGCAGCCTGGGCTGGTCCAAGCCCTTCCTGGCGGGCGGCTATTCGCTGGGTCTGCTGGTATGGGCGCTGTGCTCGTTCGCGGTCGGGCGGCTGCTGGACCGCGCGCCGGCGCGCAAGGTGATGGGCGCGGGTTCGGTGCTGGCCGGGCTGGGCCTGCTGCTGTGGGCGTGGACGCCGTCGCAACCGGTGTTCCTGTTGATGTGGGTGCCGCTCGGCTTGGCCATGGCGACCACGCTGTACGAGCCCGCCTTCGTGGTGCTGCGCCAGGCCTATGGCGACCAGTACCAGAAGCCGATCGTCGCGGTCACGCTGATGGCCGGCTTTGCCAGCACCATCTTCGTGCCGCTGGCGCAATGGCTGGTGCTGCATGTCGGCTGGCGCCCGACCCTGGTCGGCTTTGCGCTGCTGAACCTGTTGATCTGCGCGCCGCTGCACGCACGCATGCGCTACGCCCTGCATCCCTCCTACTCCGGCGCGGGCGCCGGCACGACCCCCGCCGGCAGCCGCGACATTGCCCGCGCCACGCTGCGCCAGCCGGTGTTCTGGGCGGTGGTGCTGGCCTTTACCGCGACTGCGGTGGTGGCGTCGCTGCTGGGCGCGCACCTGATCCCGATGCTGACCGAGAAAGGCATGCCGGTGGCGCAGCAACTGGCGGTCGCGGCGCTGATCGGGCCGGCCCAGGTGGCGGGCCGCATGCTGATGATGCGCGCGGGCGTGCGCCACCCGGTGCGGCTGTCGCTGCCGGTCTATGCGCTGATGAGCGTCGGCCTGCTGTGCTTCGCGCTGGGGCATGGCGCGTGGCTGATGGTGGCGGCCGTGCTGTACGGCTGCGCCAACGGCGTCAACACCATGCTGCGCGCGATGGCGATGCCGGAGCTGATCTCGCGCCACCACTATGCCACCCTCAACGGGCTGATGATGACGCCGGTGCTGCTGATGCAGGCGGCGGCGCCGTGGCTGGGCGCGCTGCTGTGGCGCGCGGCCGGGGGCTACTGGCTGATGCTGTGGGTGATGCTGGCACTGGCGCTGGCCGCGCTGCTGGCGTTCGGCTACGCGCTGCACCGGCGCGGGCTGCTGCGCGTGGGGGCGGGGCGCCCATGACGGGCTCGCCGTCGTCCGCCGCCGCGCTGCCTGCCGGCCAGTAAGCCTTCAGGCCGCGGCGCGCTGCGGCGCGCCTGCGCCCCTGCCCTCGAACACGAAGCTATCCATGGCCAGCACGCCATAGGTAACCTCGTCGGCGACCCGGGACACCGTGGCCGGCCCCGTCGTCGCCGCACGCACGCCTTCCGGGCCGAGGGCCGCGCCCAGCGCCACATAGAACGGCAGCAGGTGCTCGTCGGTCGGGTGTGCCCGGCGCGCATAGGGCGCCTGGGCACGGTAGTCCGCTATCAAGCGGGTGTCGCCGCTGGCCAGGGCCTGATCCAGCGCCTCGGCCATCCACTGGCGGAACGCTTCGACATACGGCTCAGTGGCCGAACCGTGCTGCTCGCGCCGGCCGCCGCCAAACACTTCCTGCAGGTTGTGGGTGAAGCTGCCGGAGGCCAGCACCAGCACGCCTTCGTCGCGCAGCGGCGCCAGCGCGCGCCCGATCGCGACCTGCGTCTGGGGGGCCAGATAAGGATTCAGCGCCAGCTGCACCACCGGCATGTCGGCATCGGGAAAGAAGTGGCGCATCGGCATCCAGGCGCCATGGTCGAGCGGGCGCTCGTCGTCGTAGCCGACAAAGCCCGCGCCGGGAATCGCCGCCGCCTCGACCAGCGCCTTGACCCGCGCCGCCAGTTCCGGCGACCCCGGCGCGTCGTAGCGCAAGGCGTACAGCTCGCGCGGGAAGCCGCCGAAGTCGTGCCAGGCCTCCTGGCGTTCGCGGCTGGTGACCGCCAGCGTGCTGTAGATCCAGTGCGCCGAAATCACCAGCACCGCGCGCTCACGCTGCGCACGCAGCCGCGCGCCCAGGGCTTCGAACGCGGCGCCGGTGGGGCCGGGATCGATGGCCAGCATCGGCGAGCCGTGGGAGATATAGAGCGAGGGAAGCATGGCAATACCGCCTTCAAACGGTTTGTGTACTGGCTTCCAGTTTGGCAAAGAACGGCGGGGGCGGCGGATGCCGTTTGCGGACACCTCATGCAAAAAAATTGAATCGGGGGGCCATCCGTGGCGCGGCACACACAACTCGTGCCCTGCCCACAGCGCAGCTGATGCAAGCGGCTTATGCTGCAGATGGAAGCCCGCCTTGCGGGCGTTCCGCAGGAACTTCCGCAGCATAGAACGCCATGGCGCTTGTCCCGCGCCGGGTGCAGGAGACACAAGTGGCATCGCGCAAGCCGCGCCGCGCCGGTCGGCACAACCCCATCCCGGGCCAGTGGTGGCAGCCGGGCGTCTACGGCAGCATGCCCGCCGTCGCACTATGGATCCTGGCACGGCTGCCGGCCGGCCTGCTGCTTTCCGTGACCGGGATGCCGGCCGCGGCCGCCTGGCTGAACCGGGCTGGGGACACAGTGTTCGTGGCCGGCTGGGTGGCCAGCGCGCTGCTGCTGTGGCTGACGCGACGCCCTGCCCCCGCCCCCTCGGCGATCGCCGAGACTGTCCCCGCGAACCCGCAAAAGCCGGAGCCCCGGGCGACTGAACCTGCGCTGCCCGGCTGAATTCGCCCGCGACGGCGCGCAGGCCTGCGATTAAGGAATCGCTTAATATGGCGGTTTCCCCGCATGACCAACGCTTCATGACCGCGACTACCGCCCCCGTTCCAGAACTGACCAACGCCACCCGACGCAAGGCCATCATCGCCGCCACCATCGGCAATGGCCTGGAATGGTTCGACTTCACCGTCTACAGCTTCTTTGCCGTCATCATTGCCAAGCTGTTCTTTCCCACCGGCAATGACCTGACTTCGTTCCTGCTCACGGTCGCCACCTTTGGCGTGGGCTTCTTCATGCGCCCGGTCGGCGCCATCGTCCTGGGGGTCTATGCCGACCGCGTCGGCCGCAAGGCGGCGCTGACGCATGGCACTGGGCACGGCCATCATCGGCCTGGCCCCCACCTACGACCAGATCGGCCTGTGGGCACCCGCGCTGATCGTGGTCGCGCGGCTGATCCAGGGCTTTTCCGCCGGCGGCGAAGTCGGCGGCGCCACCGCCTTCCTGATCGAGCACGCGCCCGACGCCGAACGCGGCGCCTACGCCAGCTGGCAGCAGGCCAGCCAGGGCATCTCGTTCATGCTGGGCGCGGCCATGGGCGCGCTGGTCACCAACGGCCTGTCGCCGGAGCAGATCGACGCCTGGGGCTGGCGCATCCCGTTCCTGTTCGGGCTGCTGATCGGCCCGGTGGGCATGTATATCCGCTCGCACCTGCACGAGCCGCCCGAGTTCGAGGCGCGCCAGGCCGCCCGCCAGGCCGCGCAGGTAAAGTTCTCGCCGCTGTCGCAGGTGCTGCGCGACCACCCGCGCGAAGTGCTGGCCGGGCTGGGCGTGACCATCCTGTGGACGGTCTGCACCTATGTGCTGGTGTTCTACATGCCGTCGTACGCCAAGCAGCAGCTGGGCCTGCCGCTGGGCGCGACGTTCCAGTCGACCGCGCTGTGCGGCGCCATCATCCTGGTGCTGTGCCCGCTGATGGGCATGCTGTCCGACCGCCTCGGCCGCAAGCGCATGCTAGGCGTGGTGGCGCTGCTGATCGGCGTGCTCGCCTATCCGCTGTTCCACTGGCTCAACGTGGCGCCGACCACGCAGACGCTGCTGCAGGTGCAGATCGTGCTGGGCATCCTGCTGGCGGCGTTTACCGGCCCGGCGCCGGCGGTGCTGGCTGAGCAGTTCCCGACCGAAGTGCGCTCCACCGGCCTGTCGCTGGCCTATAACTTCGCCGTGACCATCTTCGGCGGCTTTGCCCCGCTGATCGTAACGTGGCTGATCGAATCCACCCAGAACAAGCTGGCGCCGGCCTACTATGTGGTCGCCGCCGCCGTGGTGAGCTTTGTCGCGCTGGTGTTCATGCACGACCGCACCGGCAAGCGGCTGGCCTGAGCGCGCCGCGCGTCTCCATCGAAAAAGCCAGCCGCGAGGCTGGCTTTTTTTTGGCCGGCAACTGGTCAAGTTCGGCTCAGGCGTCCTCGTCGCCTTCCCGATAGATATTGATCACGTGCCGCGCCTCGAAACACAGCGGCATGCCGGGGTTCATCTCGTCGGTGCAGTACGGCTGGTTGTCGAGTTCGCCGGTATAGAGCCCGCCTTCGCGCCCGGTCACATTGACCCACATCCGCTCGACGTGGACTTCCTCGTTGCCATCCTCGTCAGCGACGAGGATGCGGAAGATCAGCTTGACCTGCTGGCCCGCGGCAAGCGCGTCGCGTTCGGCGCGCGGCGGCATCCAGAAGGTGTCGGGGTGGGCGGCGGCGATGGGCTCGGCGTCGTCGAGCTCCCATCCGTTCTCGTCCAGGGTGGTCAATCGCATGTCCATTTTCAGCCTTCCGCTATCTCTCAGGTGCGGGCATGATCGCAGCAAATGCGCCGGCCGGCGAGAGCCAGAGCGGCGCCCCATTCATTCAATACTGGAAAGGTACGCATGACGAGCAACAAGGAAGCGCTGGCCGCGCCGGTGCGCTGCGGCTGGTGCGGCACGCTGGAGGACTATTGCCACTACCACGACACCGAATGGGGCTTTCCGGTGGCCGACGACCGCCGGCTGTTCGAGAAGCTGTGCCTGGAAGGGTTCCAGTCGGGCCTCAGTTGGCTGACCATCCTGCGCAAGCGGGAAGCCTTCCGCAAGGCGTTTGCCAATTTCGACATCGAGAAAGTCGCGCGCTTCACCGAGCGCGATATCGCGCGCCTGCTGGGCGATGCCGGCATCGTGCGCCATCGCGGCAAGATCGAGGCCGCGATCAACAATGCCCAGCGCGCCCGCGAACTGCTGGAATCGGAATCCTCGCTGGCGGCCTACTTCTGGCGCTTCGAGCCCGATCCGGCCAGCAGGCCGAAGGTGCTGACGCCAGAGGTACTGCGCACCATGGCCATTTCGCCCGAATCCACGGCGCTGTCCAAGGACCTGAAGAAGCGCGGCTGGCGCTTTGTTGGCCCCACCACGATGTATGCGCTGATGCAGGCCATGGGCCTGGTCAACGACCACCAGGAGGGCTGCGCCACGCGCGCCCAGGTGCTGGCCGCGCGCAAGGCGTTCAAGGTGCCGCGCTAGCGGGCTAGCTGGTATACGGGCCGCCGCGTATACGTTTCAGCGTTTCAGCGTTTCAGCGTTCCAGCGTTTCACCCCGACATCGCCGTCGGCCGCAAAGGTCCTGGCTGTCGTCTTTATATTGTTTACGTATGTAAACATAGTAGTAGTAGGTAAACCGGGCACCGGGCCGTGGATAAGTCACCTTTTCCCTTACGGCTCAGTGACTTGCAGCAAAGATAACGGCTCCGGGATAACCCTGATTTGCCGGGACAAGACGGCGGCAACGTATACATCTGCCGCGAGGCCCCCCGAGTTGTCCGTATACGTCCCACAGCGCATCCCCAGCCGCGCCACAGCTTGGCCGGCCGGTTATCCCCAGGCCTGGGCCAAGCTGTCCACAGCCCGCTCAGCCATCGGCAGTGGTTGCGCCCGCGTATACCGGATCGACGTGCGTCATCACGTTCAGCACATGGTGGTGTTCCAGCGTGCGGCGCCGCGCTTCCACCGCGATGGCATGACCCTGCGCCACGGTCAGGGTGGCGTCGATCTCGAGGTGCACGTCGACCAGCACCTGATCGCCCATCTTGCGCGTGCGCAAGTCGTGCAGGCCGAGCACGCCGGGCGTGGCCAGCATGGTGGCGCGGATCGCGGTGACGGTTTCCTCGTCGGCGGCGCGGTCCATCAGGTCGTTGAGCGCGTCCCAGCCGAAGCGCAGGCCCATGCGCGCCACCATCAGCCCCACTATGATCGCCGCGACCGGATCGAGCATGTGATAGCCCAGCAGGTTGCCGCCGATGCCAAGCGCCACCACCAGCGACGACGCCGCATCCGAACGCGCATGCCAGGCGTTGGCCACCAGCATGCTCGAGCGCACCCGCCGCGCCACGGCCAGCATGTAGCGGAACAGCAGCTCCTTGGAGGCTAGCGCGGCCAGCGCCACCCACAGCGCCAGCGGCTGCACCGGCTGCGCGCCGCCGACAGACTGCAGCTTGCCCAGCGCCGCCCACAGCATGCCCGCCCCCACCGTCAGCAGAAGGACGCCCAGAGCCAGCGAGGCGGCGGTCTCGAACCGCAGGTGGCCGTACTGGTGGTCGGCATCCGGATCCTTGCGGCTTTGCCAGCCGGCGGCCAGCACGACGAAGTCGGAAAGCAGGTCGGATAGCGAATGCGCGGCGTCGGCGATCAGTGCCTGCGAGCCGGAGATCACGCCCGCGCCCCCCTGCACCGCGGTCAGGCCGATATTGACCGCCACGCTGACCAGCGTGCTGTTCCGCCCCGCGCGATGGCGCGCGTCGGCTTGCGCAGCGGGAGTGGCGTCGTCGGGCAGGCCGCCCGGTTTTGCGCGCATGCGAGGGGTGTGCGAATCCATCGGGTGACTATAGCCGAACCTGTGGGCAGCGAGGCGCGGACACAGCGCGGTATTAGACCGCCAGATCGTGCCGATTTCGTAACAGCGCTGGCTAACTGATTGCGCCGCCTTTACCGTAGAAAAGACGGGCACCGCACGAAGCGTGCGGACCAGCGCCAGCGGGCGCACCCGGTCTTTGCAAGGAGGGCTCTCACGATGGCGATCCGTTCGCTAGCCTCGCACAGCACATCCCAGCTACGCCGCCTGGTCGGACAGATGCAGGCCGAAGTCGACGCACTCGAAAACCTTTCCACGCCCGATGCCGATGCGCAAAGCCGCCTCGGCTATGCCACCGGCCGCCTGCGCGACGGCATCGAAGCGGTCGAGGATGCCCTGCAGTCGCTGCGCGCGCTGCAACAGGTACGGCCGTCCGCGATGAAGGCCAGGCGGCCGACGCGCGTGGCCTAGCCCGCCTTTGATGGCCTAAGCGCCTGCCGCGGCCGCAGCCGGCGAGTCCGCCGGGCCCTGGCGCAACGCCAGCCCTAGAGCGCGGGCCAGCGCCTCGCATGCGGCCGGGATGGGCCCGATCACGGGTATCGCAAAGCGCTGTTCCAGCGCCCGCGCGGCCTCGCCCAGCGGCCCGCCGCCGATGATCACGGCCTGCGCGCCATCGTCGATGCACGCCTGAACCGCGCCGGCGAGCCGTTCCTCCTGGTGCTGCGGCGCGTTGCCGAGCGCACGCGGGTCCCCATCGGTGAAGCGAGCGCCGGTAAACCAGGCCTCCAACCCGTGCCGGCGCACGCCCGCCGCGATCGACGCCGCCAGCCGGGGCGTGGTGGTGGCGATGCCGAAGCGCCGCCCGCCTGCCGTGGCGGCGCGCACGGCGGCCTCGCCGATGCCCACCACCGGCACCGCCAGCTGCGCGCGCAGGACTTCCAGGCCCGGATCCCCGAAGGCGCCCACGATCACGCCCCCGGCAAGGCGGGCCAGACGCACCATGTCCGCGTCATTGACCGCGTCGGCCGCCACCGCCAGATCGCCCTCGTCGACGATCATCGGTGCGCCACGCGTTGCCGTCGCGCCGACCACGGCCGGCGGCGCGGCCAGGCGCTGCGCCAGCCAGGCGCGCGCGATGCCCACCATCATCTGCGTGGTGGCGCTGGAAGTATTCGGGTTGATCAGCAGGATATGGCTCATGCGCGTCTCAGGACTCAGGAGTGCTGGCTGGCGGCGCGCTGGCCGGCCGGATGCCGCGATGCGCCGCCGGGCTCGTCGTCGGCGCCGTCCAGCGCCCGCCCGAAGGTCTCGGGGGCGAACTGCAGCACCAGCGCGAACACCGCGTACATGCCGGCCATCATGCCGAACATGCCGCCGATGCCGTACTGGTCGAACACGCGCCCGGCGATCAGCGGCATGGCCGCGCCAGCCATGGTGCCGAGCGCCAGGATGAAGGCGGTGCCGAAGGCGCGCACCCGGGTCGGATACAACTCCGGCGCGTAGATCCAGATCGAGGTGTTCAGCAGCAGCACGCAGAACTGGAAGGCCGCGCCGAAGATCAGGACCAGCGCCGCGGAGCTGGAGAGGAAGCCGAAGCACAGGCCGATCACGCATCCCAGCAGCGCGCCCAATGTGAGCACACGCTTGCGCGGAAAGCGGTAGCCGAAGTACGACGCCGCGACCGCACCCAGCAGGCTGCCGGACTGCATCACGATGGTGAAGGCAAAGCTCTTGGTCAGCGTATAGCCCTGCGCCATCAGGATCGTCGGCATCAGCGTCAGCACCGAGATCTGCGCCCCGTAGGTCATGCACACGGCAATCCCCACCGCGATGGTGCGGCGTGCCAGGCGGCCGGTGAAGACTTCGCTCAGACGGACCTTATCCGGCCGGATCCCGCCCTCGCGCGCGGCGCTCAGGTATTGCGTCGACTGCGCCGTGCGCCGCGACAGCTTGCCCGAGGCGAGGATATTGAGCACGTGGTTGGCCTCGTCGACGCGCCCCTTCGACAGCAGGAAGCGCGGCGTCTCCGGGATAAAGCGCCGGTACAGCAGCACGAAAAACGCCGGCAGCACCAGGCAGCCGAACAGCCAGCGCCAGCTGTCCGGGCCGGGGAACAAGGCAAACACCGCCAGCCCGAAGGCCGGCGCCAGCATATTGCCCAGCCCGCCGCCCGCCACGTTGATGGCCCCGACCGCCACGCCGCGGAAACGCGACGAGCAGAACTCGGCCAGCATCGTCACTGCGATCGAGATTTCGCCGCCCAGCCCGAAGCCGACAATGAAACGCCCCGCGGCCAGCACCGCGTAATTGGGCGCCAGCGCGCAGATCAGCGCACCCAGCGTGAACAGCATCAGGTTGATGCTCAGCATCGCGCGCCGCCCATACCGGTCGGCGATATAGCCGGAACCCAGCCGGCCCAGCGCCGCCGCGCCGAAAGTCAGGGTGTTGAGAAAGCCGATTTCCGCCGCCGACACGCCCCAGTGTTCCCGCAGCAGCGGCCCCACCAGGCCCACGGCATTCTGCTCGAACACGTCGAACAGCACGCCGAACAAAATCAGCGCCAGGATTTTCTTGTGCGACGGAGTGACGCCGATATCGTCCAGCGCCCGCTCGAGTTGCTGCAGCCGCGGCTGCGTCGAAGAAACCATGACTTCCGCACCCATGCCTTGCCTCCATGCGCACGCCGGCGCTTTTTTTACTGGCCGGGATTCAGCCGCTCCAGAGGTAATGTTTTGGTTTTTTCATATGATAAGTACCTGAAAATAATTTTTCATACGGGTTTATACCGACGCGTGCCGCTTTTCAGGCGGCCGGCAACACGGCGGAACGTCGGAATGGGGTGGCATCGCGCCGCTGGCGGCAGGCGCTGGGGGCTCAGAGTTCGTCGAGCGCGTCGTGGAAAGCTTCGACCAGGCCCAGATGCCGACGGCCCGGCGTCCCGGCCAGCTCCATCACCTGGGTGACGATCAGGTGGCACAGGCCGATCACGGCGGCATGGTTGTCCAGCACGCCGGGGGCCTGGACGTCGCAATGCAGCACCCACCGTGCGGGCACCTTGGCGGTCGCGCCCTGCTCGGTAATGTAGAGCAGCCTGGGGCAAGCCTTCGCCGCCTGCGCCACCACCGACGGCAGTTCGCGCACGCGCCGGCGCAAGGCTAGGACGATCACCACGTCGTCTGCGGCCATGCCGGCGAGATGTTCGCCCATGGTCTCTCCGGCGCCTGGCACCGCCTGCGCGCTCGGCACGATCTGCAGCAGCTGCCAGCGCAGGTACATGGCCAGCGCCTGGCTCGAGCGAAAGCCGACGATCCACACCTTGCGCGCATTCAGGATGGCCTCGGCGATTTCCCGCAGTTGCGCCTCGGAGAGGCGCCGGTAAGTGGCGTCGAGGTTGGCCAGGCCCTGCTGCAGATGCGCGCCGAGCGAGCCGGTGTCGGCCGCGCCGGGCTCGCTTTCGGTTCCGGCCAGCAGCAGCGGCGAGCCTGCGCGCTTCTCCGAGCGCACATGCTTGCGCGCGTCGTCATACGACGCATAGCCCATGCGCCGCACAAAGCGCGTCACGGTGGCATTCGACACGTTGGCCAGCCCGGCCAGTTCCGAGGCGGTATAGCCCGCGAGATCGCCGGGGAAATCCAGGGCGAACTCCGCCAGCCGGCGTTCCGAAGGCGACAACTGGTCCAGCTGTTCGCGGATGCGTCCGACGAACGATTTCCTGGTGGCTTGCATGGGAAGAAGCGGCTTTGGTGCGCACGGGCGCTCGACTGAGCCCGCTCCGCGCGCGAGGCTCCAAGGGACTCAACGATAACGTATGACGCCGCGCGAGGCGAGTCGCAGGCGCCGCCCCGCCTCGCCGCTGCGCGCGGCGCTCAAACGCTGCCAGCCGCTGGCATTCATGTGGAATTCAGGTGGCATTAACCCGTGGCGAGGCTGGCGTTGCGCCGGCATTAAATGGTCGCCCGGGCCCGGCCCCGACCGCGTAATTACCCGTTTTTTTGGCGCCGAAAATCGCGCGCGATGATATTGCCGCGTACGGAAGAGTGTCCACAAATCGAACAAATCCTTACATGTGATCCACAGTCGGGTAATCGTTACGTCGCACTCACGCACTGGAATAGTGCACAGGTGCCCCGCCCGAAAATCACACGTAACCCATTGTTACTGCCCTGTACGGTCTCGGACGGGTACCCCTAGTATCGCCGCTGCCGGGTTTCCCAAGGGGTTAACCCGATCCGCTTTTTATGCCACTGCAATTCGTCGCGCACACTGCAAACCGGCACAAGAACGGGCGTGGTGATGTTTATTCACTTTCATCTTTTATCCATTCACTTAAAAATCAATGACTGGGAAAAATCTACCTCGCGATAACCCATCCGACCTGCGCCGAGCGCGCAATTCTTACATTCTGCCGAGCCTGAACTTCCTGGCTGCTGCCTGCGCCGCTGTGGTGCTTACGGCATGCGGCGGCGGTGGCGACGGCGGTGACGCAACCGCCTCTGGTAGCACCTCGTCGACTGAAGCCTCGCGAGGTCCGACTACCCCGGCAGAAACCACCATGGTGGCAGACCAGATTTTCGACGCCTCCGGCAATCTGAATGCCGACGAATATGTCGCCATCGCTTCTGATTACAGCAGCGATAAAGCCATGGCTTATCGCTACGGCGCGAGTAATTCTGCCGCCGCAGCTGTCAATACCCATTGGAAGCCAGAAGACAAGACCTTTTATCCGCACGGTAATACCTGCTACCAGCAGGAATTCCCGGGTGCCGCGATGGATACCAGCGCCAACCTTATCTATCAGCTGGGTAATGTCGACTGCGCCCGTAATGACTTCGGCAGCAATATGGGCGATGTGATTTACCGTCCGGACGTCGCCACCGACTCGGCGGTCACGCCGCTGCTGACGCTGGACCTCAGCGCGGGCACCATCGCCGAAAAGCCGCAGACCGCCTGGTTCTGGGGCGGTGCCACCACCAATCCGCAGCTGAATAACCACGTCGCCGCCAACGGTGGCTCGATGCCGACGCAGCCGATCGCCATGGGCCGCTGCAGCGAGCACGATTGCGCCCAGTCGCTGGTGGCGTTCCAGAACGGCCTGATTGCATCGGTCGGCATGAACACGGCTTCGCACTCGGCTTCGGTGAAGCTGCCGGAGGGCAAGGTGCCCACGGCAATCGCGGTCACGTCGAATTCCGAGTTTGCGCTGGTCACCATCTGGGACACCAAGAACCTGAAGGGCCAGGTGGCGGTGATTGCGCTTGGCAGCCTCGCCGACGGCAGCAAGGTCGGGGGACCGTATGACTCCAGCGATATGTCGTGGCACGGCCTCTATCCGGGCCTGCGCAATATGTCGAACTTCGTCTTCATGAAGCTGCTCGGCTTCGTCGACCTGCCGGATATGAAGGCCCCGACGGACATTTCCGCCGTGACCGACTTCAGCACCATGCAGGACAACACCACCCAGGGCTGGCTGCGCGACCCGGTGGGTGACCGCGGTGCGAGCCTGGGCCTGGCGGCAGCGACCCCTGGCCTGAGCGAAGCCAACCAGAAGAGCTTTGCCGCGGGCGGCGTGAACGCCAACCTGATTTCCCGCTCGGGCGTTGCAGCGGTGATCTCGAAGTCGGAAAAGAAGGTAGTGTTCCTGGACCTGAAGCCGCTGTTCAACAAGGTCATCAACACCTACTTCGAAGGCAGCTTCAGCGATCTGCAGAACACGCTGAACAATACCGGCCTGGAAGACTCGCAATGGCCGCAGACGTTCGCGGTGGACAACTACGCCCCGACCGTGATCAAGACCATGAGCCTGGCCGAAAAGCCGACCGCGGTGAAGATCTCGATGCTGGCCAACCCCGGCCAGGCCTGGGTGGCGACGGAAGACGGCGTGATCCACGCGATCTCGGTGGCTGGCGTGCAATCGGGTACCAACCTCGATCCGGAACTGATCAAGGAAGTGACCACGCTGCAAGTGGGCAAGAACCCGACCAGCATGACCCACCAGGTCAATCGCGAGAGCTTCGGCAGCTCGAACACCAAGCTGTGGGTGGTGTCGCGCGGCGAGCAGAAGGTCCAGCTGGTCGACATGGAAACGCTGACGGTCGAAAAGACGCTGCAGGATTCGCGCATCGTCGACCCGATCACGGTGTCTGAAACCCAGCAAAGCCCGCTGCTGACCAGCGTGATCACGCTGACCGACTATGCCGGCAAGCAGGTGCTGAACTATCGCTATGCACCGATCAACCTGCAGGGCGGCAATACCCCGCTGCATATCGGCGTGGGCCAGTCGGGCACTGAAGATTTCGAGTTCGGCGGTTCCTACGCGGTGGCCGGCAAGCCGTTCAACTTCACCCAGAGCAACGTACCCTGAGCGCCATGTCAGCCTGAAGCGCGCCGGCTGATCCCGGCAGCTTCTACCCCTGATATCGCCTTGTCTATGCCCGCACGGTTCGCCGTGCGGGTTTTTCCATTTGTGCTGTCGCCGCCGCGCCGTGATGGCGCGTGCGCTGGAGCACAGATGTCCGCCCCGGGGACATGACAACCTCGCCATATGCGCAAGGAGCCTGTCCCATGCCGATTCCATCCGCCCACGATCTGAACGCCCGCGGCCCCGGCGCACCCATCAGCCTGGTCGCGCCCGGCGAAGGTGGCGTCAGGGACTATGCCGCGACGCTCAACGGGTTGCTGCAGGGACAGCTGATCGAAGCAACGCCAGACCTGCCACCGGCCGCGCTGGCGGGCGCCGACGTGGTCCTCCATTACGTCGGCTACGGCTACGCCCGGCGCGGCACGCCGCTGTGGCTGCTGCGGCGCCTGCGCGAGGCCCGGCCGCACATGCGCCGCCTCGGCATCTTCTTCCACGAACTGTATGCCGATGGCGCGCCATGGCGCTCGGCGTTCTGGCTCTCTCCGGTGCAGCGCTACATTGCCGCCGAACTGGCATCGCTGTCCGACTTCTGGGTGACCAATCGCGAGGGTTCGGCGCGCTGGCTCAACGCCCACGCGCCGGCGCGGCCGCACCGGGTGCTGCCGGTTTTCTCCAATCTTGGGGAAAGCGGCGTGCAGCAGCGGGACCGGCTAGCCGCCGTGGTCGTGCTCGGGGGCGCGGCATTGCGCGCGCAGACTTACCAGGAGGCGGGCGAGGCCCTGTTCGACTGGGCCGGCCGCGCCGGCTTCACGCTGCACGACATCGGCCCTCCCCTCCCCGACACCGGGCTAGCCGCCCGCATCGCCCGGCGCGGCGCGGTGGTGCACGGCCGCGTCGAAGCCGCCGAAGCGGCGCGATTGCTGTCGTTGGCGACCTACGGCGTACTGGCCTACCCCGTCGACTATGCGGCCAAGAGCGGAGTCTTCGCAGCCTACTGCGCCCACGCGGTGTGCCCGGTGTTGCTGTCCCGCAGCAGCGGAGTGCACGATGGCATCACGCCCGCGCACTACCTGCCTTCGATCCAGGCCATGACGCCGGACCTGGAGGCCGCCTGGCGCATCGGACGGGCCGCCAACGGCTGGTATGCGCCGCATGCGCTGCGGCACCACGAGGCGGGGTTCAGGGAGCTGCTGGGGTTGGAAACGCTGCCGGCGCAGGTCGCTGCGGCGTTGTGAGGGCGGCGGCGGGAACGCCGCCAACAAAAAACCCCGGCGGCCTGGCGGCTCCGGGGTATTCGTTTGAGGGGATCTTGCGAAGAATTCTGGTGGACCGAAGGAGGATCGAACTCCCGACCTCTGCATTGCGAACGCAGCGCTCTCCCAGCTGAGCTATCGGCCCGTCGCAGAGGATTGTAGCGTACTTGGGCGGCGCGCTTCAATCCTCCGCGCCACCATGCGTGCTGTTTGCCACATCACGCCGCGATGCCGGCATTGCCGTCCATGCCGCGCACGCGCGGCAGGTTCAGCGGGCGCGCGCTGACTTCGCGCGTGCTGCGCAGCCACTGCGCCATCACGTCCCAGACCGGCGCCCCGCCTGCTTCACGCGCTTCCTCTGCCACCGGTGCCCAGCCGGCCACCTTGTAGGTCTTGCCGGCCTCGAGCGGCTTGCCCGCCAGGCGCATGTCGGTGATGCGCTTGCCCATGCCGGCAGCGGGATCGATGGTGTACTGCAGGCCGCCGACGCGCACCATGTCGCCGCCCTGCTGGTAATACGGGTCGGGATTGAACAGGTTGTCGGCGACGTCTTCGAGGATGGTCTTGATGGTCGCGCCGCTCATCTGCGTCACCGTGGTGTACGGGTACGTGATGGCGGTCTGGTCCATCAGATGCTCCATGGTGATGGCCTGCCCCGGCAGCAGCGTGGTGCCCCAGCGGAAACCGGGCGAGAACGCGATCTGCGCGCCCTGCACCTGCATCAGGCCGTCGAGGATCAACTGGTCGAAGGTGCCGTTGAAGTTGCCACGCCGGTACAGCAGGCCGCGGTTGACGGCCAGCACTTCGGACAGCTTCTTTTCATACGGCGCCCGTACCTTGCCGATGAGCGCATCCATGGCCGGGTCGGCCGGCAGGTAGTTGGCGAACACCGGCAGCAGCCGGTAGCGGAAGTCCGCCACCTTGCCGTTCTTCACGTCGAAATCGAGCACGCCGACGAATTTGCCGTTGGAGCCGGCATTGGTCACCAGCGTGGTGCCGCCGGCGTTCTTCACCGCCACCGGCGCGGGCACGCCGTCATGGGTGTGGCCACCGAGGATGGCGTCGAGCCCGCGCACGCGCGAGGCCAGCTTCAGGTCGACGTCCATGCCGTTGTGCGACAGCAGCACCACCGCCTGCGCACCCTTGCCGCGCGCGGCGTCGATGACCTGCTGCAGGTTTTCTTCCTGGATGCCGAAGGTCCAGTCCGGCACGAAGTAGCGCGGGTTGGCGATCGGCGTGTAGGGGAAGGCCTGGCCGATGATGGCCACGGGCACGCCATTGATCTCGCGGATCACGTAAGGATCGAACACCGGGTCGCCGAAATCGTTGGTCTTGATGTTCTGCGCCAGGAAGGCGACCTTGCCCTTGAAGTCCTTGTCGACGATCTCCTTGACGCGATCGGCGCCCAGGGTCATCTCCCAGTGCGGCGTCATCACGTCCACGCCCAGCGCCAGCGCGGCATCGACCATGTCCTGCCCCTTGGTCCACAGCGCAGTGGCCGAGCCCTGCCAGGTATCGCCGCCGTCGAGCAGCAGCGCACCCGGGCGGCCGGCCTTGAGCCGCTTCACCAGCGTCGCCAGGTGCGCAAACCCGCCGACCTTGCCATAGCGTCGCGCCGCCTCGTTGAAATCGAGATAGGTGAACGCATGCGCCTGCGCGGTGCCGGGGCGGATGCCGTAATGGCGCAGCAGCGCCTCGCCGACCAGGTGCGGCGGCTTGCCGGCATAGTCGCCGATGCCGAGATTGACGTTGGGCTCGCGAAAGTACACTGGCCGCAGCTGCGCATGGCAGTCGGTGAAGTGCAGCAGGTGGACGTTGCCGAAGCGCGGCAGATCGTATATGGCGTCGGCGGCCTGCGCGGCGTGCGCATCCTGGCGGGGGAACGTCATGCCGCCGGCGCCGGCGATGGCCAGCACCTGCAGGAACTCGCGTCGGTTCATGTCTCTTCCTGTGGATAAGTGCGTGCCGGTGAGCGCTGGGCTGCCGGCATCGCATGGCTATGGCTTTGCGTAGCGCTCCAGCGCGGCCACCTCTTCTTCCAGCATTTCACCCACTTCCTTCTGCACCACGCGGCCGCGCGCGTCGATCACGTACAGTTCCGGCAGCCCCTTGCGCTTGCCGAACACCGCCTGCAATGCGGGCGCATCCATGGTGGCGGCGAAGGTGTAGCCCCGCTTCTTCATGTAGTCGGCGGCCTCGCGCGGGTCCTTGTCGATGCTGATGGCCAGCACCTGCAGCGGCGTGCCGCGCGTGCGCTCGTACAGCTTCTGCAAACGCGGGTTCTGCATCGCGCAGAACGGGCACCAGGTGGCCCAGTATTCGACCACCAGCGGCTTGCCGGCCAGCGCGGCCGCGCTCAGCGTGCGGCCGTCGAGGGTGCGGACTTCGGGCAGGCGCACGGTGTCGCCCACTTCCAGCGCGGCGGCGCCGGCCGCGGCCATGACCAGGCCCGCGGCCAGCAGCGCGCGCAGCAGCATGGCGGGCGCGCGCATCGGCTTACTGGTTGACCGGCGAGGCCGGGTCGAGCAGCAGCGCCATCACGTCGCGGATCTGGGCTTCGGTCAGGATGCCCTTGTGGCCGAAGCGCGGCATGTTGGAGCAGGCGGCGTAGGCGCTGGAATCCCAGATCTTGCCCCAGGTGTACTTGATGACGTCCTGCGAGTTGCCGCGCAGCTTGCCGTACTGGTACAGCGACGGCCCGATATTGCCGAACGAGATCTCGGCCTTGGTCATCTGGTGGCAGGCGTAGCAGTTGCCGCCATTGGTGCCACCGACCTGGTCGGTGAACTGCATGCCGCGGCCGTTCTGGGCGACCTTCTCGCCTTCCTTCCAGTCGCCCAGCCATTTGTCGTCGGCGGGGTACTTGATCTGCTTCAGCTCGGCCGCCTCGATCTTCTTCGCCACCTTCGCTGGCACCTTGCTGCGGTCCGGGTACTGGCTGCAGGCCTGCTGCATGCCGTCCCGGTTCAGCACGCCCTCGACCGTCACCGGGCCGCGCGAAGCGAACGAGTCTTCGATCAGGTGCTTCATGTCGGCGCCGCTGACGGCGGGCTTGCCTTTGGCGGGGCGAGCCTTGGCGCTGTCCTGTGCGGAAGCGCCGGTTGCCAGCAGGGCGGCCACGGCCGCGACGGCCATTGCCTTGGTATGTCGTTGCATGGTGTCTCTCCCGTACTGGTCAGCGCTTCATCGCCGGGCCGTCGTAGGTGCCGCCGTTGGCGTTCTTCGCCAGGAACATGGTCAGCGCGGTGATCACGTCCGAGCCATAGGCGGGTTCGGGAAAGCGCTGCTGGCGCAGGCAGTCGTACAGGCGATGCTGCATGGTGCGGACCTCGCCCTGCGACACGCGATACGCCGGCCAGGTAGTGTAGGCCGCCTGCGCGCCCTTGTCGGTCAGCAGGTTGGGCAGGTCCTGCAGGCGGATGCGCTGGCCGTCCACCGCATGGCAGGTGGCGCAGGCAAAGTCATAGGCGCCGCCGCGGTAGAAAAACATCTTCTCGCCAAGCGCATAGGTGCGCTTTTCCTCAGGATGACCGAGCTGCACGTTCATCTTCACGCCGCGCGACTCGCCGGTCAGGTAGGCCACCAGGCGCTCGATCTCGGACGGCTTGCCCGACGACGAGAACGGGTTTTTGGTGGCCTCTTCCTTGCTCAGCCCCTGCAGCGTCATGCGGCAATGGGCCAGCCGCTGCTCCAGGTCCATCACCTTGTTGGTGTCCTTGAAGTAGCGCGGCAGTTCGGCGTAGGCGCCCTTGGTCACGCCCGGGCCCTTGCCCAGGTCACACTGTTCGAGCGAAGCGTTCTTCGGCCCCGCGGGCTTTTTCCACAGCTCTTCGCCGGCGGCTTCCCACAGCTCGGCGGGATTGCCTTCGGCCAGCATCTGGCGGTATTTGGCGATTTCGTCGGCGGTGCTGCCCTGCGCGTGCACGGCGGCAGCGCCCGCGGCCGCCGCGGTGACGGCCAGCGCCAGCGCGGCGCGCCGGACCTGGCTTCGGATGGTGTTCATGGGGCTTCTCCTCGCGGCCGCGCCCTTGTGGACGGGCCGTTCTTCTCTTGTCTTGCCTTCAGGCAGCGCCAGCCCGGCTCAGGGCTTGATATACGCGTAGCCTTCCTCGGCCTGCAGCCGGGCGATCTCGACCACGCCGGCCTGGACCACCTTGGCTTCCATCAACAGCTGCGATTCGCTGATCTTGCGCGCGGTCAGCGTATTGCGGCATACGCGGAACTCGACGCCTTCGGCGGCCAGCGCGCCCACCGGGCTCTCGAAGCTGTTGCCGCGCGCGTCCTTGGCGCCTTCGACCAAAAAGTCGATGCCGTAGCCGAACGCGACCACCACGATTTTGGTGCCGGGGGCGCCATTCAAGTGGTTGCGCAGGTTGCCCATCGCGCGCACCGCCTGGTCGATGCCTTCCGACAGCTGGTACACCACCTTCACGCGCCCGCCCTTGCCCGCCCCGGCCGCAGCCGACTGACCGGACTGTGCCGAGGCCTTTGCCGCCAGGCCGATGGCAGCCAGCGCCGCCGATGCTCGAATAAATGCTCGCCGCATAATGCTCCTTCGGAGCCGGGTCCGTCCCGGCATTCCGCCCCGAACCTTAGCAGAGGACGGCGCGGCGTGCCGGCGCCACGCAGGCGTGGCAGCGCGGCCTCAGGCGATGGTGGCCTCGTCGGTGCGCTTGTCGCCCTTGTTGTCGGTCCAGGTCACGGCGACCTTGTCGCCCTTGGCGCCGCCCTTGAACTTGAAGTTCAGGAACGGGTCTTTGGACACCGCCGGCCCGAACTGGGCGCGGAACACTTCCTTGCCCTTGCACTGGGCGCTCACGGTCTGGATATGCCAGGCCGGGACGACCTTGCCGGACGCATCCTTGCGCTGGCCGGTCTCCATGTCATGCTTCATCAGAATCTTGACGTCCACCACGCCGCCGTTTTCGGTGGCGCGTACGCGCATCGGGTCTGCCATGTGTTTCTCCTGTTGCAGTTGGGCGGGAATCTCGGTCCGGGGTCCGGGGCTCGGCGTCAGCCGCCGCAGCCGCCCAGCGTGACCTTGATTTCCTTCGATGCCACGTACCACTTGCCGCCGGCCTTGACCGCGGCGTGCACTACCGAGGTCTGGCCCATCTTCACGCGCGTGGAGACGAACGGCTCGGTGCCGGCCGGGATGATGAAGTCGGCGGCCAGCGTGTTGGGGTTCTTTTCCACCAGGATCGCGATCTGCTCGGTATCCGGCAGGGTGCTGGTCACGGCCACCGGCACCACGGCGCCGTTCTCGGCGATATCGGGGGCGGTGAAGGTGATGGCGGTGCTTTTCTCGGTGCCGCTGCCGCCGAGCGCCTTGATCACGTCGGCAACGCTCTTGCCGTCAAAGGCGTTCTTGTTCCACTCGGCCGCCTGCGCTTCGCTGATCAGGCCGGTGGCGGCCATCAGCGACAGGACAGCGGTGACCCGCAGCACTTCTCGTCGTTTGGAATTCATTGCTTGCTCTCCGGCTACTCCGTTCCAGTCGGTCGTGGACCGTTTCAGGGGTGTTGCATGCGGCCGGTACATGGCCGGCCGCTGGTTGTCCCAGGCCGCGCGGCGTTCACCGCCCGGCCCGGCGCATCGGCGGACTGCCCGCCCTGGCAGTCGGTCTTACTTGGCGGGGGCGCCTGCCAGCACCCACTCGACCACAGTCTTCAGGTCGGCGTCGCTGAGGCCAGCGTTGGCCGGCATCGGCACCGGGCCCCACACGCCCGAGCCACCGTTCTTGACCTTCTTGGTCAGCGTCGCCAGGGCGTTCTTGTCGCCCTTGTACTTGGCCGCCACATCCTTGTAGGACGGGCCGACCAGCTTCTTGTCGACCTGGTGGCAACCCATGCAGGCGTTCTTGTTGGCGATCTCCTGTGCCTTGGCGGCATCGACCGCGTGGGCCGATGCGGCGGCGCCGAGCATCAGCGCTGCGATGACAAACTGCTTCATTGTTAAGCTCTCCAAGCTCTGTAAAGCCGTGGGGACGGCAAAGGCCGCGCGGCCGTGCTGCAATGGCCTGGCGGCACACACCGGCCGCCGCCTGGGGGCACTGCGGCGGCCAGTCCGCTATTTTGCCTCAAGAATCCAGCCCACCATGGCCTGCACGTCCGAATCCGGGATTTGCGGCTGCGGCGGCATCGGCACGGTGCCCCAAGCGCCCTGCCCGCCCGCCTTGACCTTGCGCGCCAGTGCCGCATGCGCATCCTGCCCCTTGTACTTGACCGCGATGTCGGCGAACGACGGCCCTACCAGCTTGCGGTCCATCGCGTGGCAGGCCACGCACTGGTACTGGCTGGCCAGGCGCGCGCCGGGCGCGGGCGC